>JBBUBK010000087.1:0-1303 GCA_038058265.1 Patescibacteria group bacterium | reverse complement strand
AAATTTTCCACAAACCCTTGCGCGCTGGGCCTCGCCTCAATCGTTCGGTTGGCCAAATAAAAACTTAAATTATTTAGAGCTAAAAGCGGCGTCGCGAGGCCGGAGGTAACTGTCTGCCCGGGAATATTGTTGATAACCGTGGTGGTCGCGCCCGCGGCGCAAGCCACGCACTGCGCCAGCTCGTCCGGCCCCAGCTCGCTGTTTTCGTCCGGATGACGACAGTCGGAATCGGCCAAATCAATCAGGCCGTCGCCGTCATTATCCAGGCCGTCGCGGCACTGCGGCGTGATACCGCCCACCGGCGGACAAGTTCCAAAAATGGTGGTCGTGGTGGAGCCCGTACACCCGCCAGGTGGAAATTCACTATTTCCATTGGCGCTGCCGCAGTCCGGGTCGGCCGGGAAATCAATTAAACCATCGCTATCATTGTCTATGCCGTCCTTGCACTGAGCCGTTACGCCACCGGCCTGACAGCCCAACTGGGCGCAGGTTAAGTCATTAAAAGAATAGCTTCGGTTCATGACATTGTTGGCTTTGTCTTTAGCCGTCACCGTCACCGTGACTTTTAATTCCGGCGTTAAATTGTTCACCGGATCAACCACCACATTATACAATAAATCACTTTGTTTGACGGTGTTGACCGCGATCGGTAAATCAACATTGTTTTGTTTTACCGAAATTTGCAGCGTGCTGATATCCACGCCCGAACTGTCATCGCGTAAATCAAAAGTAAGATTCTGGTCCACCGGATGATTGGGTTTATCCGGCACCGGATCCAAATTGGTAAGATACGGCGGATTGGTTTCGCAATAACCAAAGACCACATTATATTGTCCGGAAATAACGCTGTTTAAAATATCTTCACTGGTGGGGTACTGCGCGATTTTGCTGGCCAAGGTCGGCGTGTTAAAACGCAAGTTCAAATTAACCGTGCCATCCACCACCGGGCGGACGGTAATGGCGGCAAACTGCCGGCCATCGCCGCTCACCACTCCGCCATAACCAAAAATTCCCAAGGTGCCGGCCGGCAAACCGCTGGGATTGCCATAAGTACTAAACAAGCCACTGCCCCCCAGACTAATACTCCCGCCGGGAATACCCGAATAATCCACATAGGCCTGGGCGCCGTTGCTGCGTTCGCCGGATAAATTCATTTTTATTGCCACGGTGGAATTACAGCCACGGATAAAATTTCCAGCCGCCGGCTCCAAATAAAAAGTAGCGGCGGAAACTATGCCGGCTTTAAATAAGAGTAACAAAGTAAAGATGATAACGATTTGTCGTAATCGGATTAACATACAAA
>JBBUBK010000086.1:1562-2883 GCA_038058265.1 Patescibacteria group bacterium | reverse complement strand
TATCTCACGCGACAAGCATGAACTAATTTTGCTAATTTTCGGCGGACCCGCTCAAACTCTTCATCGCTGTAAGTCGTCCTCTTCATAAACTCCGTATCATTGGTCTTGCTCGGCTCAAATTTCTGCAGAATGTAGAGCCTGGCGTTTTTTATTAATTTTCCTATTTCCAACAAATCATCCGGGGTTAGTTGTCCTTTTACCACCGTGGTTCTAAACTCGTAATCAACGCCCGACTTCATGATTAAACTTATGCTTTGCTGAATTTCCCGCACCGGCGCCAGTATCCCGCAGACCTCTTCATACTTACTAAGCGGCGCTTTAATATCCATGGCGATATAATCCAATAATTTTTTCTTAAGCAATCCCTGCAACATTCGCGGGTCCCGGCCGTTGGTGTCCAGCTTTACCAGAAAATCCAATTTTTTTATTTTGGCGATAAACTCCGGCAAGTCGCTTTGCAGGGTAGGTTCTCCGCCGGTAATAGTCACCGCGTCCAGTTTGCCTTGCCTGGTTTTAAGAAAATCAAAAAACTTTTTTTCGGATAAAGGCCGGATAAACATTTTGGCCTGAACCAATTCCGGATTGTGGCAATAACCGCAGCGCAGATTACAGCCTTGCGTAAAAACTATCGCCGAAATTTTTTCGGGGTAATCAATGAGCGATGATCGTTGCAGTCCCCCGATTAACATGTTTTTTTAATCTTATAAGTTTTGCGCATCTCAAATTCCGCCTTCTTACCTAAATTCCACTGATCCACCGGCCGCAAATAGCCCACGATCCGAGAATACACCTCGCTCTTTTCTCCGCACTTGGGGCATTTAAAGTGTTCCCCGGCCACATAGCCATGGTTGGGGCAGATGCTAAAGGTGGGCGAGAGAGTAAAATAGGGCAAGTGATATTTTTCGCAAATTTTGCGCGCTAAATTTTTTACCGCCGCCGGCGAACTGATTTTTTCTCCCACAAACAGATGCACCACCGTGCCGCCGGTATATTTGGTCTGCAGACCGTCCTGCAAATCCAGCGCCTCAAAAATATCATCGGTAAAATTTACCGGCAAATGCGTGGAGTTGGTGTAAAACGGCTGACCGCCTTTTTTGTAAGCGCTCTCATTGGCGCAAATGATATCCGGGTGCATTTCTTTGTCTTTTTTGGCCAGGCGATAAGAGGTGCCCTCGGCCGGCGTGGCTTCCAAATTATAATTGTTGCCGGTTTCTTTCTGAAACTCCCTTAATTTATCGCGCATAAAATCCAGAGTGCGCAAAGCAAACTCCCGGCCCTCGGGCGTGGTGATATCTTTGCCCGTCAAATTAAGCGCCGCCTC
>JBBUBK010000086.1:0-1462 GCA_038058265.1 Patescibacteria group bacterium | reverse complement strand
CCGGTTAGCGGGTTGGCGCCAAAGAGGCCGCCGCCGCGTTTCTCCAGCTCGCGGTTATCAATGCGCAAACGGCAACACATAGACCGGGCGTCTTCGGGATTCATATCGGAATTAACGAAGTTGGAAAAATACGGAATGCCATATTTTGACGCGATCTCCCACAAACCCTCCAAGTTGGGGTTATCCCAGTCAAAATCCTTGGTGATGTTATAGGTGGGAATAGGAAAAGTAAACACTCGGCCCTTGGCATCACCGGCCGCCAGCACCTCAAAAAAAGCTTTATTAAACAAATTCATCTCTTTTTGAAACTCTTTATAATTTTCTTTTTGCGGCGCGCCGCCGATAATTACCGGCTGGTCGGCATAATAACTTGGCACCTGCAGATCCAGCGTGACATTGGTGAACGGCGTTTGAAAGCCCACGCGCGTGGGCACGTTAACGTTAAAAATAAATTCCTGCAGGGCCTGCAGCACCTCCTCATAACCTAATTTATCATAGCGGATAAACGGCGCGAGCAGAGTGTCAAAATTGGAAATAGCCTGCGCGCCGGCCGCCTCGCCTTGCAGGGTGTAAAAAAAGTTTACCACCTGGCCCAGGGCGCTGCGGAAATGTTTGGGCGGTTTACTCTCCACTTTGCCCGGCACGCCCTTAAAACCTTCCATCAATAAATCAAACAAATCCCAGCCCACGCAATACACCGACAAAATATTTAAATCGTGAATGTGGAAGTCGCCGGCCAGATAGGCTTCTTTAATTTCCTGCGGATAAATTTTGTTAAGCCAGTAAACCTTGCTGATTTCGGAAGAGATATAATTATTAAGGCCTTGAAGCGAAAAAGTCATGTTGCTGTTCTCGTTGACCTGCCAATCCAGCTGATCCAAATATTGATCCACCAAATTGACGCTGGACTTGTTGGTAATTTCACGGAGCTGGGCGTGTTGCTGGCGATAAATAATGTAGGATTTGGCGGTTTTGCGGTAAGACGAAGATAGAAGAACTTCTTCCACAATATCCTGGACTTCTTCCACCGTAGGCATGCGCTTTTTAATTAACTCCTGCATCAAACTAACCACCTTTAGGGTTAGTTTTTCGGCTGCTTTGCCATCATCAAACTCCCCGGTAGCGTGGCCGGCCTTGGTAATAGCCTCGGTAATCTTTTCTACCTCAAATTTTACCACCTTCCCATTGCGTTTTTTGATGTTTTTAAACATATAACTGTAATGATTAATTATTTTAAGGGATTAAATACTATATCTTGTGTTGTAAATGTCTTTATAATACCAGATATTGTATTTTATCTTCAGGCAAAGTCTATTATAGCACACTCCGCCAGTGGCCACCAAATATAACCTTTTTTGGCTATAATTAAACAAAAAAACAGCTATTAAAAAATCTCTGCCAAAGTTATCCACAGGCCTTCGTCCCGAGTGATCGGGACTACGGCCTTGCGAAGCAGGCCTTT
>JBBUBK010000085.1:7551-11041 GCA_038058265.1 Patescibacteria group bacterium | reverse complement strand
CGCCGTGGGGCGCGGTTTGCCGGTGGATCCCATTAACAAGTTGAACCAGGCCGGCACTTGCGCCAGCAGTACGGGTGAATTTTGTACCGGCAATGATCCGGCCAAAAATATCATTTGTTCTAAGTCCTGGTGCACGGCCGGCGCCATCGGCACGCCCTGTAGCAGCAATCTAGATTGCGGGGCGGTCGGTGTCGGCAAATGCCAAATGGAAAGATGTACCATGCACGATGCCGTCACCGGCTGGAGCACCGAGAATCGCCGCTTTAGTTTTGCTTGTTATAATACTTCCTCTTATGCCTATCGTTATGAGTACAATACCAGCACCGGTTTTATAATTTATAATAAAAAAGAAGATATTGGTCTTGCCACCCCTGGTGGCGGGGTGGATAATTTTGCGGACTTTTCCAGTTTTGTGGATTCGGATCGTTCGCGAGGCGAGATTTGCAAAGGCGGGAAGGAAATAACCACGCTTTTAAACACAGTCTGCGGTGATGGCCGGGTGACCGTGGGCAAAGAAGAGTGCGACCCGCCGGGGACGGCTACTTTTGATAAAACTAAATGTACGGCCTTGGGTAATTACAAAATGGATAAGAGCACTTGTGACAATACTTGTCACTGGCAGAAGCAACTTGATTTGGACTGTAAGAATTTAACCCAAACTTGCGGTAATAGTAAACTGGATCCTGGCGAGGTTTGCGATGACGGCGCGCTTAATGGTACTTATAATCACTGTGCCGCGGGCTGTCTTAGCCGTGTGGCCCAAAAGTGCGGAGATGGGACGGCGCAAGCCGGCAAAGAAATTTGCGATCCCGCTACTTCGCCAAATTATAACGGTTCATGGTGGAATTTATTACGCAAAGATTCTTGTAATTACGATTGTCAGTCCTATGGCCCGTATTGCGGTGATAAAATTGTGCAATCACCACTGGAAAACTGTGACGGCAGCGCCACCTGCTCGGTGGGCGGAAAATCCGGGCAGAGAATTTGCAGTAATAGTTGTCAAAAAACCGATCAAGGTTTTACCGAACAGTGGCGACTGGATGGGTTATCTGATGCCGGCTCGATCACGATGGGATTCCCCGGTTTTGAAAAAACGTATGACAGAAAAGTTACTGTAGCGATGGGCGGACACGATGGTTATTGTTACTCCGATGGCGGGTGGGACGATTGTCCGTTGGTAGCGGCTGGAAAGTTTGGCAGCGCCCTTAATTTTGACGGGACTAAAAAGTATCTTGACGTTTCACACGATAATATCTTAATGTCGTCCACTTTTTCGGTGGAGGCCTGGGTTAAACCTGTAGCCGGCATCGCGCAAAATGCCAGAATTTTAGAAAAGGGGGGCTGGCAATCCAACCCAATTGGTGGTTATGGTTTGGAAATAAATAATACCGGCGAAAATAAAGCCAGGTTTGTGGTTTGGTCGCCAAGTAATGCTAATAATAATAATAAGTACATTGATTCGGTTACGAGTTTGGATAATAACAAGTGGGCTCAAGTCGTGGGAACTTATGATAATCAAACCAAGGATTTAAAGTTATACGTGAATGGCAAGTTAGAGAATTCTTTTACAGGCGCCGTGATGGACGCTTCAGACAACACCCCGCTCATTATCGGCAACTGCGCCTCCTGCAATTTTGTCACGCCTTTTAAAGGCTCTCTTGATCAGATAAGTTATTATAATTACGTTTTGAACGCCGATGAGGTGGCGGATCATTATAAAAACGGCGATTGGTTTTGTTCCACCACCGAACGAGCGGTAGTGGTAGCCGCGAGCGGCTGCGGCGACGGTAAAGTGGATGAGGGCGAGGCTTGCGATCTGGGCGCTCTTCAAAATGGCGTGGCTTGTAATCCGCAATACAACAAGGCCTGTTCCTATTGTTCCGTTGATTGCAAACAACGCGTTGAAGTTCAGCCCAAGGAATACTGCGGTAATGGCGTTATAGAAGCCAACGAAGCCTGCGATACCGATCCCAATGACCAGACTAAAATTTATGCTAATTCCAGAACTTCATCGCCATTTGTTACCGAACCGGCGGGTAGTTGGAGTAACATCAATAATGGTTACCTAGTCACTAATTGCGCGAGCGAGCCGCCTTCTACCACTTACGACCGGCCCACTCCGCCGCGCATTGCTTCTTATAGTATTAGTAAAGGTAATAAAAAATGTATTAACAACTGCGCGCAAATTCGGCCTTGTACCAGATGTGGTAATGTGGACGGAGGAGCGGTGGTGGAAGGGAAAATTATAAACGTGCTCTATCCGGATTTAAGTAAGACTGATGTGAAAAAGATACATTTAGTGATTAATAATAAAGCCACAGATTGGACCATGGATAGCTTTGGCGATTCGGTTAAAATCGGGCATCAGTATGGGCTAGTATATGATAGCGAAGTTGGTCCGGGGTATGATTTAAAACCGCGGGTAGACGGTCCGAATACGACGCTAAGTGAATATAATATTGAAAATTACGCTCGTTTGGGCAGCGATCCAATTTGTTCGGACGCGACTGACGGCACGACGCGTCATTATCAGATGGTCTTAAATACGGATAGCCAGCATATTTTTGATTTCCCCATTGTTAAAGCCCCAACCCCGGAACAATACGATTTGGTTTTATCGCCGGTGATTTTTAAAAATGATAATGCTGTGGCTGGTATAACTGGCCGGCCAAAAGATTTAAGAGTGGTGGTAAGCTGGACCGGGAGAGCGGGTGTTAGTGTGGGATTTATGTCGCAAACTTCTCCTTTTGATACTATCTACGATACTTCTTACGGGCAGTATTTATCCACCGGCACCGCCTATTATGAAAAAACAGTGACATCGTACAAAAAATACGGTATTTGGTATCATGGTTTTGGACAGGTAATAAATCAAGGTATTGCCAACACGTTTGGCGCAACAGTTCCCGGCCAAACCAATGAGGTTTCATTTACATTAGACAGCGGTAGTGCGATGTTCACAGATCGTCGTTTGTTTATTCGATCTTATCCCGGCCCAATATCTTCGCTCGTGGCTAAGAATTTAAAAGTAAAAATTTATAAGAGCGAAGACTATGCGACGGCGGATATAAAGCACATGGCCACTCCCGATGAAGTGTATGAATTGATTAACGCGGCACCCAGCGATAATTCCGAAGCTAAATATTGGTATGTTGCTGATATATATGGGCCAGCAACATGGCCAGTTTGTAACCAATACGAGGGAATTATAGTTACGGATATGTCTGTAGCCAATCCTTGCCCGCCTTAATTAATTTACCCACTGACTTATGTATAAAAAAAATGGTATACTAATAGTAATAGCTGTAATCGCGATGTTGGTGGTGGCGGGTTTTGGTTGTTCCAAACAACAGGCCAGCCCTGGCACGGCTATCACCGAACAGCAAAAACAAGCAGAAGCGGCTAAAAAAGAGATGGAAAAAAAATTTAACGAGGCCAAGTCTGTGGATAATGACCTGGACGGTTTATCCGATGCCGTAGAAAAACAGCT
>JBBUBK010000085.1:0-7451 GCA_038058265.1 Patescibacteria group bacterium | reverse complement strand
CTCGGGATTTATGCCATGAAAGAGCCGGTTTTGGGTAAGGTTTTAGTGTTTGTTTTAGGCGCGGTTGTATTGGGAGGCGTGGGTTTTGGCGGTTTTTGGGCTTATGGCAAATTTATTAAAAAGACCCCGGCCAATTTGCCGGCGGTAAATTTAACCACTACCCCGGTTCCGGTACAGACACCGGTTGAAGTAACGCCGCCAGTAAGTACGCCTGTGCCGGAAGTTACCGTGCCTACGGCTACCGCCGAAATGCCGTCCCAAATTAAAAATGATAATATTTTATTCGGTCAACCGGTGGACAGCGATAATGATGGTTTGCCGGATAACCGAGAAAAGGAATTAGGCACAGATCCTTATAATGTGGATACTGACAGCGACGGTCTTAGCGACGGCGATGAAGTGCTAATTTGGAAAACCGACCCGCTTAATCCCGATACCGACGGTGATGGCTATAAAGATGGCCAAGAAGTGCGCAACGGGTATAATCCGCTGGGACCTGGTAAATTATTCAGCTTGCCGGCCGGCGCTACTACCACCCTTGTTACCAGTACTAAATAATTTTATTTCATGTTTGGCCTAAAAAAAGAAGACAAACAACCCCAAGATTCCGGTCCGGAGATGAGAGTGGACACGATTCCGGCTGATTTTTACGGCGGCGCCAATCCGGTAATTAAGTTTAAAAAGGTGGAAAAAGAAGTGGATTTGACGCCCAAAAAGCCGGTGCTTACCTCGGCCGAAAAAGCGCTTTTGGACAAGGCCACGGCCGCCGGCAGCGGTCAGCCCCTGCATCCGGCTAATCTGCTTTCCAGCCGCAAAGGCCTCTTAATTTTAGGCGGCGGACTTTTTGTTCTTTTTTTAATCGGCGCCGGTGTTTATTATTGGCTGACTTCCAAACCGCTCGCGCCCGCGGCGCCCCCGCCGCCGGTAGTAAGCGTTCAAACGCCGCCAATCACAGTTACCGAAACAGAGGTTACTCCGCCGCCAACCACCACCGAGGCGGTTATTCCCATACCTGTTTCTTTAGCCGAAACGCCGCTGGAATATCCAGATTTGCTCCTCGCCGATAGCGCGGATACGGATAATGATGATTTAACCAATGTCGCGGAAGAACTTTGGAGGACAGATTCGCTTAGTCCGGATACCGACGGCGACGGCTACAACGACGGCCATGAGGTGTATAATTTATATAATCCCATTGGCAAAGAGCCGCAAAAAATTATTGATTCTGGTCTGGTGACGGATTATACCAATCCTGTTTTTGGCTATAAAATTTATTATCCCAATACTTGGGCCGTGGGCAATGTGGATCCGGGTTATCGCGATGTGCTGTTTAGCACCCTCACCGGAGAAAATATTGAAGTCCGGGTTTTTGACCGGGAAACGGGGCAGGGTTTTGCCGATTGGTTTGCCAAATGGGCGCCCAACGAACAGTATAACGACCTTTTAGACCTTGACAGTGTTTTTCAGGATAAAGGTTACCGCCGAAAGGATTATTTGGTCTTTTATTTTTATAATGACCAGAATGTTTTTGTCATCGCTTATCACACCACCGATTCGGCCACGGTTAATTATCGTTCGGTGATAAAAATGCTGGCGCGTAGTTTTCGTTTGCCGCAAAATTTGGGTATAGAAAATTTAGCCCCGCGTCCGATAGAAGGGGAGAGGCCGGTCGAAGCCACCACCACAGTTTCTTTATGATAAAAGTAATTTTTAATCAAGTTGTGGCCTGCCCTTTCACTTCGTCCCGAATTCAAAAATGGCTGGACCGAATAAGCAAAAAGGAGTCAAAAATTGAAGGGGAAGTGGAAATAAGCGTGGTGGGCGACGCTTTAATTAAAACCATAAATCATAAGTATCGCGGAAAAAATAAAGTGACTGATGTTTTGTCTTTTGCCTGGCACCCTGCCGACGCTCCGATAGAGCTTTGGCGTGGCAAAATGGGAGAAATGTATATTTGCTATCCACAGATTAAGCGCCAGGCCAAGGAGTATGGCGTGGCGGAGGAACAGGAATTCAAACGGATGTTGGTCCACGGGTTGTTGCACTTGGTAGGTTATGACCATATTAAGAAAAAAGACGCTATTAAAATGTTTAAGCAACAGGAAAAATTAATTTTAGCCATAAGTTAATTTATGGGCGCCTTTCGCCTGATACAAAGTTTTAATGATGCCGGCCGGGGCTTAAGCCATGCTTTTAAGCATGAGCAAAATTTTCGTTTGCAAATTGTCGCCTCGCTGGTGGTGCTGGCGGCTACATTTGTTTTTCCGTTAAAAATTTGGGAGATAATTTTGATAATTTTGCTCTGCGTGATGGTGCTGACTATGGAGCTTTTAAACACGGCCCTGGAAAATTTTGCCGATCTGCTTAAGCCCCGCCTGCACCATTATGTTTATATTATTAAGGATGTGATGGCCGCGGCCGTGCTTTTGACCTCGCTGGGCGCTCTAATTATCGGGCTGATCATTTTTTTACCGCACTTAATAAATTTTTGGAAATAGAGTATAATATACGTATATGAGCAAAAGGCCAGCAAATTTAATTGCCGGATTGGATGTGGGTTCTTCAGCCATAAGAATCGTGGTGGGTCAGATTATTGCCCGGGAAGGGCGTTCTGGGGAACCGGAGTTGCAAATTTTGGGCGCGGCGGAAACCACCTCCGAAGGCGTGCATAAAGGGGCGATTAAAAGCATTGAAGACACGGTTTCCTCCATTTCCGCTTGTTTGGAGCGGGCTGAAAGAATGATTGGCTTACCCATTGACCGGGTATATTTGGGTATTTCCGGCGTGCATATTATTTCCAAAAATAGCAAAGGCTTTGTGGCCGTCTCCAAGGCCGACAGTGAAATTACTCCGGACGATGTTAATCGGGCGATTGAGGCTTCCCGGTCCATTGCCACACCGCTTAATTATGAGGTGCTGCACATTTTTCCCAAAGGTTACGCGGTGGACGATCAAACGGGGATTAAGGATCCGGCGGGTATGACCGGCATCCGTTTGGAGGTAGAAACGCAGATAATTTTGGGCTCTTCCTCGCAAATTAAAAATTTAACCACTTCGGTTTATCGCACGGGGCTGGAAATAGAGGAGATGGTGCTGTCCATTATCGCGGCCGGGGAGAGCGCGCTAACCAGCCGACAAAAGGATTTAGGCGTGATTTTGGTTAATTTGGGCGGTTCCACTACCAGCCTCGCGGTGTTTGAGGAAGGCAATGTGCTCCAGACCGCTTTTTTACCACTCGGTTCCGAACATGTTACCAATGATGTGGCCATTGGTCTTAGAACCTCCATTGACCTGGCGGAAAAAGCCAAAGTGGAGTTTGGCAATTGTTTTTCCGAAGGTGTTTCCAAAAAAGACGAAGTGGATTTATTTGAACTCGGTTCCGTGGAACACGAATTGGTTAAAAAACGTTATCTGAGCGAGGTAATTGAAGCGCGGATGGAAGAAATTTTATATAAAGTTGACCAGGAATTAAAATTAATCCAGCGCAGCGGCCTCCTTCCGGCCGGCGTGGTTTTTATCGGCGGCGGCGCTAAATTGCCGGGTCTGGTGGAGCTCGCTAAAAAAGTTTTACGTTTGCCGGCCTCCTTGGGTTATCCGTTGAATATTTTAAGCATTACCGAAAAAACCAATGACCTGTCTTTTGCCACGGCTGTGGGCCTGGTAAAATGGGGCTGTGAATCTTTGTACGGCGGGCATCGCGTCTCGCTGTCCGCGGCTTCTTTTAGGGGTCTTGGCAAAAATGTTGGCCGGGCGGCCGGTTGGTTTAAAAAGGTAATGAAGGATTTGATTCCTTGACACCCTGGTTATAAGACTGTAAAATTAAGAGTGAAGAGTTGTCTTCACTCCTTTTGTTTAAAGGGGTTGAACACAAAAAGTGTTCATTAACTTTTAATTTATTTGTATGCCTCAAGTTAAACCGGATATTGAAACTTTTGCAAAAATTAAGGTGGTGGGCGTGGGCGGGTCGGGCGGTTCAGCCATTAACCGCATGATGGAACGCCGGATTCGCGGCATAGATTTTATCGCGCTTAACACCGATGTTCAGGCCCTGCACCACAGCAACGCCCCGCAAAAATTACATATCGGTAAAAGTTTAACCCGAGGCCTGGGCGCCGGCATGGACCCGGAAATTGGTTACCGCGCGGCTGAAGAGTCGCAAAACGAAATTAGAGATTTGCTTAAAGATACCGACATGGTGTTTATCACTTGCGGTCTGGGCGGCGGCACCGGTTCGGGCGCTTCGCCGGTGGTGGCCGAAATCGCCAAAGAAGCCGGCGCGCTGACCGTGGCCGTAGTCACCAAACCGTTTGCCTTTGAAGGTCCGCAGCGCCGCGAGATCGCGGAAAAGGCCTGGGAAGAATTGGCCAGAAAAGTGGATACCATTATTACCATTCCCAACGACCGCATCCTGCAGGTGATAGATAAAAAAACCACTCTGCTTGACGCTTTTAAAACCGTGGATGATGTTTTGCGCCAAGGGGTGCAGGGCATTTCCGAACTCATTACCATCCCCGGCCTTATTAACGTGGATTTTGCCGATGTTAAAACTATCATGAGCGATACGGGCTCGGCCCTAATGGGTATTGGCTCGGCCACCGGTGAAAATAGAGCGATTGAGGCCGCCAAGGCCGCCATTTCCAGCCCGCTGTTGGAATTGTCCATAGACGGCGCGCACGGCATTCTCTTTACCATTACCGGCGGCGCTGACCTGACCATGGACGAAGTTAATGAAGCGGCTAAGCTTATTACCAGCTCCGCTTCCGAGGACGCCCGGGTGATTTTTGGCTCGGTGATTGATGAGAGCATGTCCGGCGGGGTGCGGATTACGGTTATTGCCACGGGTTTTGACGATCGCCGTTCCACTTTACCGGCGGACACCGAATCCGCGGCCCAGTCGTTTTTTAGCGGGGCCAAATATTCACCCAGCAACTTTTTACGCAAGAAACAAAAAGAAGAGGAAGAAGAGGATAAAAAATTTAAACAATTCACGCAAAAAAATATTATTGGTAAGGCAAACGAAGACAAAGATGGGGCTGCCTCCGCCAAAGGCGGATCCGCCTCTGGCGGAAAAAAAGAAGAAGACGAATTGGAAATCCCGGCTTTTATCCGTAAAAAAATGGGCCTTTAAACTATGCGTTGTCCCGTCTGCAATAATCGCGAAACCAGCGTGGTGGACAGCCGGTCGGCCGGAGACGAGCTGGCCGTGCGTCGCCGTCGCGAGTGCGACAAATGCCGCTACCGGTTTTCTACCGTGGAGGAGGTGGAGCTTTTGGATATTATTGTGGTCAAGCGCGATGGCGAACGGGAGACTTATATGCGTGACAAGCTGGAGCATGGCATTAAGCGCTCGCTGACTAAGCGCCCTTTTACCCAGGAAAATTTTCACCGCCTGATTCATGCCATAGAGCGCGATCTTCAAAAAAAGAAAAAACGGGAAATCGCCAGCCGGGAAATCGGCGAGATTATCATGAAGCACCTGCGCTTGTTTGATAAAGTGGCTTATATCCGTTTTGCCAGCGTTTACCGGGATTTTAAGGATGTTAAAACTTTTGAAAAAGAATTAAAAAAATTAAATCATAAAGTTTAATTTATGATCTTCCGGCATTCCGAGGCCGAGCCCGCTTTAGACCAAAAGAAAGGTGAGGCCGAAAAATCAGCTCAAGAAAAAGAAATTAAACCGGCCGCCTCCAAAACCGCGGAGCCGGCCAGTGTTCAGGAACTTTTGGAAAAGAATTTAAAGTGGTCGCAGATTATCTACGAACAAAATCGCCGCCTCAACAGTAAGTTGCTTTGGTCCGCCATTGCCAGCTGGCTTAGATTTTTTATCATCGCCATTCCGCTCGTCATTGCTTTAGTGTATTTGCCCTCACTTTATCGTGAGTTTAAAGTAAAATACGACCAGCTTTTGGGCGGCGACGGAAAAACACAAACCCTCGCCCCCTCCTCACTGGATCAGCTTTTTAAACTTTTGCCGCTGGACGCCGCCAAACAGGAACAGCTTAAGGCGATTTTGAAATAATTTTTATGTATAAACACACCAAAATTGGCGCCACTATCGGTCCGGCTTGCGAGCAAGTGGAAATTTTAACCAAAATGGTAAAAGCGGGCATGAATTTTGCCCGTTTAAATTTTTCGCACGGCACTTACGATAATCATACCCAGCTGATTAAAAATCTACGGGAAGTGGAAAAAATCACCGGTGAACCAGTGGCTATTTTGCAAGATCTGCGCGGGCCTAAAATGCGGGTCGGCGATCTGCCCGCCAGCGGCGTCTCGGTCAAGTCCGGCGGCGAGGTAATTTTTGATACAGCCTTGACCGTTTTAAAAGGCCAAAATATTCCGCTGACTTTTCCAGGGTTGGAAAAATTTTTAAAAGCCGGGGAAAGGATTTTGGTGGATGACGGCCGGTTGGAAGTAAAAATTAAAAAAATAGCCGGATCTAAAATAATCGGCGAGGCCGCTGATGATTATATTATTTTGCCGCGTAAGGGTTTAAATTTTCCCGACAGCAAATTGGGCTTAATTCCGGCTTTAAGCGATAAAGACAAAGAAGACGCCAAGTTTGGGGTTAAGATGGGCGTGGATTTAATCGCGCTTTCTTTTGTGAACAAGGCCCAGGATATTTTGGATTTGCGTTTTCTCATTAAACAATATGAACGAGAACTTGGCATAAAATTACAGTCGCCCATTCATTTAATTGCCAAAATAGAACGCCACGAAGCCGTGGAAAATTTAAAAGAAATTTTGGCCGCGGCCGACGGTATTATGGTGGCCCGGGGCGATTTGGGGCTGGAAATGCCGGCGGCCGAAGTGCCGTTGGTGCAAAAGAAAATTATTGACGCGGCCAACGCCGCGGCCAAGCCGGTAATCGTGGCCACCCAGATGCTGGATTCCATGCAGCATAACCGCCGGCCCACGCGCGCCGAGGTGAGTGATGTGGCTAACGCGGTCATAGACCATGCCGACGCTTTGCTTTTAACCAACGAAACAGCGGCCGGCAAGTTTCCCGAACTTACCGTTAAAACCATGTCAGAAATTTCTGTGGCCGCGGAAAAATCTATCTATGATGATAAAAATTTGCCCGCGGTTCATAAAGGCACGGCGTCGGTGGACTTGGCCATCTCCGAACTCTCCCGGCTTTTAGCCGAAGAAGTGGGCGCTAAACTTATTTTGGCCGCCTCGCTCTCCGGAGAAACCGGCCGACTCATCAGTCATGTCCGGCCGGAGTTAACCATTATGGTGGCTACTGGCAGTGAGCGTGTCTGGCGCCAGCTTAATATTACCTGGGGCGTTAAGCCGTTTATTTTAATCCCTTGCCGTTCCATAGAAGAGCTGGTGGAACGCTCTATCAGTTATATTAAAAAAGAAAAATTGGCCAAAGTGGGGGATAAGATGATTATTGTGGCTGGTGAGCCGGTGGGCCAGGCGGGGAATGTGAATTTGGTGGAAGT
>JBBUBK010000084.1:4187-7501 GCA_038058265.1 Patescibacteria group bacterium | reverse complement strand
TTGGCCGTAAACAGGGTGGCCGAACCCCCACTGGCCGTGTAGCGTAAAATATTGGCCGGATCGCCAGAGGCATTATCAAAAACCTGCAAACTCCATTTGACCTTGGCCAATCCCAGGTTTTCCTTAACAAAGCTCTGACTATTCAAGTCCATAACATACTGCTGGGCCAATCCTTTGGCTAAACGGGCGACAAAAACCAGCTGGCGGTTATTTCCACCAAAAAGATTCCCCAGTTGCATATCGTCCAGCGCTGTAACACCGGTTAAATTAAAATCCTCCGTACTTTCTCCCAGCCAATTAACTTCTCCAACCGACAAACCTTTTTTGTCCAGCTTGGCTAAAACCAAATTACCATTTAAATCATTAAGACGCCAAAGAGCAATTTTATCTTTTACTTCCACCTCTCTAATTTTCCGGCCACCAAAATTATATTCCTTAAATTGGCGCGTAGTAGTTCCGGCGCTGGTTTGTTCCACCACCACTTTAGCCGGTCGGTCGTTAAATAAAACTTCAAAATTTTTAACGCTGGCGGCCTTGACTTTTAGCAAATCTTCGTCCCCCACCGGAAATTCAAACCAAAATGAACCATCGCCTTTTAAAATCCTAATATAAAAATATTTATCGCGTTTAATCAAAAGCAATATTTCATTGTTAAAATCATCATTAATATCCCCTGACCTTAAACCCACTATCTGAAAATTGTCAGCATATCTGGCCAAAGTTTTGGTAATATTTTTATCCAAGTTATATTGTTTGATTTGGCCGGAGGTAAAATAACTTAACAATTTATCCGCGCTTGTTACTGGTTTACTGGCCATGGCCGCGGCCGCGGCCGCGCCGAGGTTAAGCCGGCCATAACCTAAGCGGCCGCTCACGGTAGGATTAACATCGTCTATGTTATCGGCCGTGCTTAACAAATTGGCTATAATTTCTTTAGCTCCCCAATCGGGACGGATACTTTTAATTAAGGCCGCGGCTCCGGCTACCAGCGGAGCGGTAAAAGAAGTCCCCTGCCAACGTCCGCCGAAGTCGTTATTATAACCGTAGGCCGGGGCGTAGCGTTCGGTACTGTAAATATTTTCCCCGGGCGCGGTTAAATCCACGCAACTGCCGTAATTGGCAAAATAACTTAAGCGATCATTACTGTCCACGGCCGTGGTCCCCAAAATCCAATTCTCTTTATCGCCTTGGTCAGAGCAAATTGGGAAAATCGGTTTGGTGTCCAAATCGCCGGCGCCGCTATTTTGGCCGTTGCCGGCCGCCGCCACAATCACCACACCCCTGGTATAAGCCACTTTTAAAGCCGCCAGTAATCTTATATCACTCTTCTCCCCCACAAAACTCATGCTGATCACCTGCGCGCCATTATCTACCGCGTAGAGCACTGCCTGCGCTACCTCGGACATGGCGCCGGAACCCAGACTGTTCATGGCCCTAAGCGGCATAATTTGGACCTGCCAGTTGATTCCGGTTCCATCATGGCCGTTATTGCCTTCCGCTCCCACCAGCCCGGCCACCACCGTGCCGTGATGCACCGCTTCACGGTCGTCGTCTTTATCAAAAACACCGGTGCGCGCATTGTTATTGCGCTCCACAAAATTCCAACCATTAATATCATCAATAAAACCGTTTTTGTCGTCGTCTAGGCCGTTATCCGGAATTTCATGCCGGTTAACCCAAATATTTTTGGTTAAATCCGGATGCCAGGTGTCAGCGCCGGTGTCTATCACCGCCACGATCACCTTACGCGAGCCCACGCTGTAATCCCAGGCCGTCGGCGCGTTAATTTGGTTGTACATCGGCGCCTGAATTTGGTATTGCGGATCATTTGGTACTTTGGCCGAGGTCGGCAGGGCAAAAAACAAAAAAATGACTCCACTGAGCCAAAAGATTGATTTTTTTAAGGAAATATTGTATAATCGGAACATATATCAGATAGCTTTGCCCTATAATTATACCATGTTATATCGTCTCAAACAATTCACTCTGCTCCTTGGGGATTTGGCCTGCCTTTATTTAGGCCTTGTTTTGGCGTTGATAGTTCGCTACGGGGAGTGGCCGCCCAGAGATTTGGGCTGGCTGACCGCGCCCATGGGTTGGCTGTTTTTTCTGAGCGCCGTTATTATGTTTATCGTGGGCCTCTACGATTTGGGTCAGTCCAAAAACAGCTGGAATTTTTATAAAAAAGTTTTGGCTTCCGCCGCCGCCTGGACCGCCTTGAGTATAATTTATTTTTATATCAATCCCCGCCTTAGCGGACCTACCCCTAAAACTATTTTACTACTTAACACTTTGTTCGGGTTTGGCCTGCTGGCCCTGTGGCGCGCGGTTTATAATGGCTTTGTTTCCGCGGACATTTTAAAAACCAGAATTATTTTTGCCGGGGTCATGCCGGAGACTTTGGAACTGATTAAGCTCGTCCAAAAAGAACCCCAGCGCGGCTATGAAACAGCTGGCATCATTGTGGGCCCGGGCGAGGTTTTGCCAGAAGAATTTGCCGTGATCCCGCACGGCGCCAATTTTGCTGGACTTGGGCCAGCTTCCAAAGAAGTGGGTTTAATTGTGGTTTCTCCGCGCCTCGCCACCGACCCAACCCTAGCCAAAGAACTTTACAGCGAACTTTTTCACCAAATCACCATTATGACTTTGGCCAAGCTTTATGAACAGCTTTTGGGCCGGATTCCGCCGTTTACTTTTTCCGAGGCCTGGTTTTTAAACAACCTCAACGAACAGCAAAAAAAAATCTACGATCGTTTTAGAATAATTTTGGATTACATAGGCGCCGTAATTTTGGGCGCGGTCTTTGTAATAACTTTTCCTTTTGTGGCTTTGGCCATTAAATTAAGCTCGCCCGGACCCCTCTTTTTTATTCACGAACGGGTGGGACGCATGGGCCAAACCTTTAAAATCTACAAATACCGTTCTATGAAGGCCATTAAAGATGACGGCAGCGCCGAAGAAGCCGGCCCGCAATTCGCCGCGCTGAACGACCACCGCGTTACGGTGGTGGGCAAATTCTTGCGCCGCACCCGGCTGGATGAAGTGCCCCAGTTTATAAATATTTTAAAAAATGAAATGGGTTTAATCGGCCCGCGGCCGGAAAGGCCGGAGTTCGTGGCCCAACTGACCGCGGCCATGCCTTTTTACAGTCTGCGCCATGTAATCAAACCCGGGCTCACCGGTTGGGCGCAGATCCACAAATCTTATTACGGCACCCTGGATGAAAACCTGCGCAAGCTGGAATACGATTTGTTCTATATCAAAAACCGCGGTCCCCTGTCCGACCTCGCGATTGTCTTGCGGACGATAAATAT
>JBBUBK010000084.1:0-4087 GCA_038058265.1 Patescibacteria group bacterium | reverse complement strand
CCCATAAACAACGGATGCGGATGCAAGGGCCGAGATTTAAATTCCGGATGGAACTGGACGCCTACAAAATAAGGATGATTGGTCAGCTCCACTATTTCCACTAAATCGTTCTCCGGATTGACGCCCGAGACTTTAAGCCCGGCCTGCTCCATGGCCTCGCGATAATCATTGTTAAACTCGTAGCGGTGGCGGTGGCGTTCGCTGATTCTAGTCTCTCCATAAAGCTTTTGCGCCAGCGTACCCTTGGCTAGAACACACTTGTAAGCGCCAAGGCGCATGGTGCCGCCATAACGGTTATTTTTTACGTTCTCGGCCTGCTTGGGGTTAATATGGATTATCGGGTCGGTTGTTTTAAGGTCTATCTCCACGGTATTGGCCTTTTTAAGCCCCAGCACATGCCGGGCAAATTCCACCGTGGCCAATTGCATGCCGTAGCAGAGGCCAAGGTAAGGCAGGTTATTTTCCCGGACAAATTGAATGGCTTTAATAATCCCTTCAATCCCGCGCGTGCCAAAACCACCGGGCACAATTAATGCGTCATAATCGCTCAACTCTTTTACTTTTTTGGGATTTTTTTCATAGCTTTCGGCGTCAATCCAAGTCATCTCGGCGTTAGCGCCGTTATGAGCGGCCGCGTGCTTAACCGCCTGAATCACCGAAATATAAGAATCGGCCAGGGTAAAATCGCCGGTGGAAAAATATTTTCCCACCACGGCAATCTTAACCGATTTTTTGGCCTTCTTCATTTTGGTTAAAAATTCATTCCACTTGGTGCTGTAATCGCGTCGTAAATTCATTTTTAATCTTTGCGAAAGCAGATTGCCAAATTTTTGTTTTTCCAAAACCACCGGAATCTCATAAATACTCTCCACATCCGGCGCTGACACCACGTCTTCTTTGGACCGAAGCCAACAGAAAAAAGCCAGCTTTTCGCGACGGGGCTTGTCCAGCTCATATTTACCACGAGCGACAATAAAATCCGGCTGGATGCCGCTGTTGTTCAGTGTGCGGGCCGCGTGCTGGGTAGGCTTGGTTTTCATTTCGCCCAAATGCGAGGGCACCGGCATATAGCTGACTAAAACAAAGGCCACGTCATCCGGATTATCCAGCTTCATCATGCGGGCCGCTTCCAAAAATAAAATATTTTCGTATTCGCCCACCGTGCCGCCCACTTCTATCACCATAATTTCGGCTTGGGCTTTTTTGGCCGCGGTTTTAATGCGCTCCACCACTTCCATGGGAATATGGGGCACCACCTGCACGCACCGGCCCTTGTAAAACATGCCTCTTTCTTTTTCAATTACATTCTGGTAAATCCGGCCGGTGGTCATGTAATTGGCCGAATAAATATCCGTATCCAAAAAGCGTTCATAATTGCCGATATCCTGATCGGTCTCATCGCCGTCTTCGGTGACAAACACTTCACCATGCTCCACCGGGTTCATGGTGCCGGCATCCACATTGATGTACGGATCAATTTTGATGGCGGAAACCTTATACCCGCGATTTTTAAAAATCCGGCCGATGGAAGCCGTGGTGACGCCCTTGCCCACTCCGCTTAAAACCCCGCCTATCACAAAAACGTACTTGGTATTCATAAAAAATATTATGTCATCTTGAATCCCGAGAACTCGGGATGAAAGATCTCTGGCTCAACTATACTCCTTTTAGCCTAAATTAAAAAGCCCTCTGTTGTGGACAGAGGGGCTAAGATACCAAGACTATGACGGTTATTTCTACTTCCAGATTGTGGCGGAACTTTACTTTTACCGGATATTCGCCGGCTTCCTTAAACGGCCCGCCGACAATTTGCTCTTTGTTTACTTCCAAACCCATTTTTTTAAGTTCATTCGCGATCCGGGTGGCGTTAACCGCGGCGTAAAGCAAACCTTTTTCGCTGGCTTTTTCTTTAAACTCTATTTCCAGACCATCTACCCGGGCGGCAAGAGATTGTTCGGTATGCAGTTCGTTTTCAACCTCTTTGGCCAGGCGTTTATGCTTGGCGCTGCGCTCGGCTAAAACCTGGGCCGAGGCCTGCACGGCCAGATGTTTAGGAAACAAAAAGTTGCGGGCATAGCCGTCGGCCACCTCTTTAACCTCATCAACATTGCCCAAACTGGGCACTTTTTGCAGTAAAACCACCTTCATAATGGTAAATATGAGTCTGTCTATTGATATTATGCTTATTTTACTGTATTATAAGACAAACTAATGAGCTTGTAAACAGTCTTGTGACCAAAACCAATAGCGAAACAAAAACTAACGAATCTTTCAAAGCCGGTATGGTAACCCTTATCGGCCGTTCTAATGTGGGCAAATCCACCCTGCTTAATACTTTGGTGGGCACCAAAATAGCCGCCGTAACCGACAAACCGCAAACCACCCGCAATATTATTCACGGGGTGCTTAATTATCCGGGCGGGCAAGCCGTGTTTGTGGATACGCCGGGTATTTTTAAAGAACGCCGCAACCCGCTGGCCGGTAAGCTTTCCGAACGCGTCCATGAAGCTTTGCATGACATTGATTTGGTAATTTATGTGGTGGATCCCACTAAATCTTTGGGCGCTGAAGAGCGCTCTTCGCTCTCCCTTATCCGCCGTTTGGAAATCCCCAAACTTCTGGTGATTAATAAATCCGACCTGCCGGAGAAAGAAAAAGAATTTTTGGACGACTACAAAGCCCTGGCCCAAGATTTTAGCGCCGTTTTTGAACTTTCCGCCCTGCGCAACCGGCATATCCAGCCGCTTAAAGCCAAAGTTTTTGAGCTTTTGCCGGAAGGCGAAGAGTTCTACCCGGCCGGACAGCTCACCAATGTGGATGAGAAATTTTGGGTGGCGGAATTAATCCGCGAAAAAATATTTTTGGCTTTGCGCAAAGAAGTCCCCTACACCACGCACGTGGAAGTGGAGGAAATAGAAGAAAAACCGGACGTGTTTGTAATTAAAGCCAATGTTTACACTTACGACAGCCGTTATAAAAAAATGATTGTGGGCGCGAGAGGCCGGGCGATTAAAGAAATAGGCATTGCCGCGCGCAAAGAACTGGAAGCGGCTTTAAATAAAAAAGTTTACTTGGAATTGGAAGTGGAGACGGACAAACGTTGGGAAGACCGGGCCTAATTTAATACAATACTTTTAAAGTATGCGCCAGGGTTACCGCCTTATCTTTATCCGAGGCCGTGACTACAATGTAATAACCCGGGCTGGAGAGACGCACTTGATAGCGCCCGTTAAACTCTACTACTTCCACATTTCCCTGATTGTACACCCAAGTATTGTCCGCCATGGGGCGGATTAACACGGACACTAAGCTCGCGGCGTCCATCCAGGCCGCGCCGTTTTCTTCAGCCACGGCTTCTTTGGTACGGAAATAAAACACCGGAGCCGCAAACCGGTCGTTTTTAGTCGCCTGAACAATAACACTGTCAAATCCGGCGGCTTTAAGCTGGTCCACAGTGACAATTGGGCCAGTATTCATCCAGGCTGGATTGGAAGTGGTGACCACGGAATAATCTTGCGCCAAAACTGTTCCGACCAAACCAAAAGCCACTACGAGCAAAATTAAAATAATTTTTGTTTTAGACATAAAAATATGGTTTAAAATTAAGCTGAAATTATTATACCACATTTTATGGAAGATTTTCAATCCAGCTCATCTATATCAGCCTGATACTTTTTGGCCGTGGCCAGCACATTATCCCCGTAGAAGCGATAGCGCGTATTGGTGGAACCGGAGAAATAAATCATAGCCGCCTTCCACTCCCCATTTCCCCCATCGTTAGCGCCATTGGATTTTAATTTTAAGGCCGAGGCTAAAAAGGCGTCACGGATATCCCAAGGGTTGGCCGTGGCTTTGCCGGTTAAGGCCGCCACTTTACCGCGCCAGCCCATCCAGGTAGAAGGAATAAACTGCGCCGGACCCATGGCCCCGCCCCAGCCCACCTGGTTGCCATTTTTATCGCGCATGGGGCAGGAAACAGGCGTCGTATCAATATCTAGCCCCAATTCCGCCGTAATGATTTTAAACGGCTCCTGGTCGCGGGTGGGTTTCATAACCACCTTCCAGCTTTTCTCCGGCGGATCGCCCA
>JBBUBK010000083.1:0-11383 GCA_038058265.1 Patescibacteria group bacterium | reverse complement strand
GCTTAATTTCATAGTAAAAAAATTATATATCCAGTATATCACTTTACGCCATAAAATTCTAACCTGATACGGCCTTGATTTCGCCTAAAAATATGGTATAATCAGATAAACCCCTGTTAAAGGGGCTCATAGCTCAGTTGGTTAGAGCGTACGGTTCACATCCGTAAGGTCAGAGGTTCGAGCCCTCTTGAGCCCACATTAACCTTTAAAATATATGCCCCAAGACATCACTAAGGAGGAAGTTAACCTCGGTCAGGTTATCTATCAGTGGTCGGTTAAAGAATACGAGCAATACGAGCGCGACGGACGTTGGTATTGGATGATGGGCATCCCCGGCGCGGCCCTATTGGTTTACGCTATTTTAGCCGCCAATTATTTGTTTGCTTTGGTGGTGGTGCTGTTTGCCATAATTTTGTTTATGCACGGCATCGCCGAGCCTGTTCAGGTGGATTTTGCCATTACCAATACCGGCCTGGTGCTGGGGCGAAAATATTATAAGTATAATGAATTGTCGGATTTTTGGATAATTTATACTCCGCCGGAGGTAAAAAATTTATATTTTTCCGTCCGCACTTTAACCAAACATCGCCTGCAGATTTCGCTTTTGGACAATGATCCGCGTCCGATAAGAGACTACTTAAAACAATATTTAGTGGAAGATCTAGAGCAGGAGGAAGAGCCTTTGAGTGATAAAATCGGCCGACTCTTTAAGCTTCATTGATTTTTCTAAGAGTTTATGCTATAATGTCAAATCTTCTCCCGACGCAAGGTCGGGACTCCGACGATGGCGTCGGAGCTTGTTTTTAGAGAAGATTTGTTAGTTGACCCTATCGTTTAATGGATAAGACACTGGCCTGCGAAGCCGGAAATCAAGGTTCGACTCCTTGTGGGGTCACAAAATAAACAGGACCGCCTTTTGGACAGTCCTGTTTATTTTAAAAAACGACCGGATTGAATAAACCCCGCCTTTGTGTTATAATGTTTGCAAGTTTGCCAATAACTTCTCTCACTCGTTGCGTATATGAACGAACCAGACTTTGATCAAAATCCTTCTCCCCAAGTAAATTTGCTCCGTCCCCGCGCCCCCAACCCTTACCCTCAAAAGCCCGGGGACAAAAGAAAAAAAATATTTTACCTCGTTATTGTCCTCTCGCTCGCCCTGCTCTTTACCTGCTCCGTGCGCCGTTTTACTTTGGCCGAACTGCCCAAAGATGCCGCAACTTACGACCCCATCACCCTTAAACCCAAAAAAATCGGCTTTCTGCAAGTGGTCAAAAATTTTATTTTCCATTCCAACAATTTTTTAGAGGGGCAGAGCGATGACCGGATAAATATTTTGCTTTTGGGGATGGGCGGCGTGGGACACGAAGGGCCTTTTTTAACCGACACCAGCATAATTTTAAGCTTTCAGCCCAGCACCCGCAGTGTAGCTATGATTTCGGTGCCCCGCGATTTAGGGGTGGCCATAGACGGCCGCGGGCAGCGTAAAATAAACAACGCCAACTCTTTCGGCGAAGCCAATGAACCTGGGTCCGGCGGAGAATATGCCCGACAAATTTTCGCCAAAACCTTCAATCTGGACATCCCCTATTATATCAGAGTGGATTTTAAGGCCTTTGAAGAAATTATTAACACTGTGGGCGGGCTGACGATTGACGTTAAAAAGGCTTTTGTGGACAATTTATATCCCGGTCCTAACTATTCTTACGCGCCGATTAGTTTTGAAGCCGGCGCGCAAAACATGAATGGCGAAAGGGCGCTGCAATACGTGCGCTCTCGGCATGGTACCAATGGCGAAAATTCCGATTTTGCCCGTTCCAAAAGACAACAGCAGGTACTCACCGCCCTCAAAAGCAGGCTTCTGTCGCTGGGCACTTACACTAATCCTGTTCGTATCCAACAAATCATCAACTCCTTAAACACTCATGTCACGACTAATTTGGATTTTGGGCAAATGATGTATCTGGCCAGCGAAGCGCGTTCGGCCGACGGAGAAATAAAAACTTTGGTTTTGGACAACGCCCCCAAGGGCTACCTAATTCCCTTTACTTCACCCGAAGGCGCTTGGTTGCTCGCGCCCAAAACCGGAAACTTTGATGAAATAAACCTGGCGGTTAAAAATATTTTTGCCAATCCGGAAGAAGTTAAAACTTTGGCTCCGGCGCCGGTGGCCAACAAGCCGGTTTTCCCTACCGCCCAGATTGAAATTCAAAACGGCACTTGGCGGGCGGGGCTGGCCAGCCGAATAGAAAAAAAATTAGAAGACAAGGGATTAAGCATCGCCGGGGTCGGCAATAGCTTAAAAAGACCGCTGGATAAAACAACTATTTATCTAATTAACCCCGACGCCAGCGGTGAAATAGTTAATACGCTTAAGGCGGAATTAAAAGCCGAGGTCACCGGCTCTCTGCCAGAGTGGCTGGTCGAAAACTACGATGACCCCTCTACCACCTCCAGTGAGGTCGGCATAAAATACAAAACCAACACGGAAATTTTAATAATCTTGGGAGACGATTTAAAAGAGTAAACTTATGTCAACACCGGCTAAAATTGTGGATCAGAATCTGCCGACCGTCGCTTTAGTCGGCCGGGTTAACGTTGGTAAATCCACGCTTTACAATAAATTCACCGAAACCACTCACGCCATAGTTTCGGATGTTCCCGGCACCACCCGCACCCGCAACATCGGCCTGGCCAGTTGGCGCGGTAAAAATTTTAGATTAATTGACACCGGCGGACTGACCTTTTCCGACGCCGTACCTTTGGAAAAAGAAATTATTAAACAAACAGAAATAGCTTTGCAAGAAGCCGACCTTATTTTATTTATAGTGGACGTTCAGGACGAACTTTTACCCCAAGAAAAAGAACTGGCCAAATTACTCCGGAAAAATAAAAAACCGGTCTTGCTGGTGGCTAACAAAGCCGATAGCGCCGCGCATCGCCAGTTAGCTTACGACGGCGATTGGTTAAAATTGGGCTTGGGCGAACCGATCCCGGTTAGCGCCCAAAGCGGGGCGGGTTTGGGCGACCTGTTGGATGTTGTTTTTAAAAAGCTGGGTAAAATGCCCAAGCGTCCCAAAACCATTAAACCACAAAATATTCTTAAAGTCGCGGTTATTGGCCGGCCTAACGTGGGCAAGTCCTCGCTTTTTAATAAACTTATCGGCGAAGACCGGGTTATTGTCAGCGACCTGGCCCATACTACCCGGGAACCCCATGATACGCTGGTAAGCTACACCCCGCCGGAGGAATCCGAATTCTGGGGCGGCGAAGAAACGTTTATTTCTTTTGTGGACACGGCCGGCATCCGCAAAAAAACCAAAGTCCACGGCGATCTGGAACGACAGGGTGTGGGTAAAAGCATTGACGCTATCAACCGTTCGGATATGGTTTTATTTGTGATTGACGCGAATTCCCCTCTAACCGACCAGGACAAGCAGCTCGGCGGATTATTACGCGAACACACCAAGAGCGTCATTATCGTGGTGAACAAATGGGACCTCTCCGAAGATAACAGCGACAGTTTTAGAAATGAAACTAAGGAAAAAATTTACGCCTCTTTTCCGCACTTGGATTACGCGCCCATAATTTTTGTCAGCGCCAAAAACGGTTATCGCACGCATCAAATTTTTCCTTTGCTCCTGCGGGCGGCCGCGGAACGCCAGATTATAGTTCCGGAAGACGAATTAAGCGACTTTTTTAAAGAAACCGTTCATAAACACAAACCGGCCAAAGGCAAAGGTGTGCGCCACCCCAAAATTCTGGGCTTCAACCAGGTCCACAACAACCCACCTATCTTTGAAATGGCCATCAAATCCAACACTTCGGTGCATTCTTCTTACGCCCACTATGTCGCCAATCGTTTGCGGGAAAAATTTTCCTTCTTTGGCTCACCGATTATTATCCGCCTTAAAAAAATAAAAAGAATGTAATATGAAACTAATTGTTGGTCTGGGCAATCCGGGGAAAAAGTACGCCGCCACCAGGCATAATGTCGGATTTTTAGTTGTGAATAAATTAGCCCTTGCTCTTGGACTCCCGGAATTTAAAATGGATAAAAAATTTAAGGCTGAAATCAGCCCTGGCGCGAGTAAAAATAAAATTGTCATCGCCAAACCCCAGACTTTTATGAACGAATCCGGCGGGGCCGTGCGCGCTTTGGCGGATTTTTATAAAATAAAACCGTCCGAGATTATCGTTATCCACGACGACAAAGACATTCCAATCGGCGAATATAAAGTCCAAACCAACCGCGGGCCGGCCGGCCACAACGGCGTTATTTCCCTTATCAGTCATTTGGGCACGCAAAATTTTACCCGCGCGCGCGTAGGGATTAAGCCGGCCAAAGAAATTAAAGACACGGCGGATTTTGTGCTGGCCAAATTTACGAAAGAAGAACAAAAAGCGCTGGAGGAAGTGATAGATAAGGTTATAACAGACATCAAAAAAATATTGTAATTTATGTCCATCTATCACGCCGCGCTGGCCGCCTGGCCCAAAATTACCTACCAACGTTCTCAAAAACTTTTTAAATACTTCCCGAACTTTAACAATTTATGGGAGGCGGAATGGGGCGAGCTGTCCAAAGCCGGTTTGGAAGACGAACTGGCCCAGGAATTCATTACCTGGCGCGAACAAAATCCGCCGGAAAAATTGGCCGTTATTTTGGATAAAGAAAAAATTACGACCGTGGCGCTGGGTGAGCCCGGCTACCCCAGGCTTCTGGCCGAAATTGCCGACCCGCCCTTTTCTCTTTTTATTCGCGGTGAGTTGGAACTTTGCAGCCAGCCGGCGCTGGGCGTGGTCGGGACGCGCAAATTCACTTCTTACGGCCAGAGGGCTTGCGAGGAAATCACCTCGCGGCTGGCGGCCCAAGGCATGGTAATCATCAGCGGGTTGGCGCTGGGCATTGACGGCATCGCCCACCAAGCCACCTTAAATGTCGGCGGTAAAACCGTGGCCGTGCTCGGCGCCGGCATCAACCGCGCCAGCGTCTATCCGGCATCTCACCAGTCGCTGGCGGAAAAAATTCTCTCTCAAGGCGGCAGTTTGGTCACCGAATATCCGCCGGGCTTTGCCCCCACGCAATATTCTTTCCCGGCCCGCAACCGCATCATTGCCGGACTAACCTTGGGCACCCTGGTCATAGAAGCGCCGGAATCATCCGGCGCCCTCATTACCGCCAAATGCGCCCTGGACTACAACCGCGAAGTTTTTGCCGTCCCCCACCCCATCACTTCTCCCTCCGGCGTGGGCAATAACAGCTTACTCAAGATGGGCGCCCATTTAGTAACCGCGGATACTGATATTATTGACGCGCTTAATTTAAAAAATCTTAAAACTATCGTGGATAACCGTAAAATTCTGCCCAGCTCGCCCACCGAAGAGGCGATACTTAATTGCCTCTCGCGCGAGCCCAAACATGTGGATTTAATTTTCAAAGAAAGCGGTCTGTCCGGACCCACCGCTTCCAGCGCTCTAACTCTGATGGAAATGAAAGGCCTGATTAGAAATGTGGGGGGTATGAATTACCTTTTAAGCCGTTAAAGTTGACATTTTGCCAAAGAAGGGCTAAGATACGGGGAAAATCAAACTAATATTCCTTATGAAATCACTGGTTATCGTGGAATCTCCCACCAAAGCCAAGACTATCTCCAAATTTTTGGGCCAGGACTTTATCGTCAAGTCCTCTTTTGGTCATGTGCGGGATTTGCCCAAAAGCAAGCTGGGCGTGGACGTGGAACACGGTTTTGAACCGCAGTACACCGTGAGCAAAGATAAATTAAAAACCGTTAAAGAATTAAAAGACGCGGCCAAAAAAACCGATGAGATCCTGTTCGCGACGGACGAAGACCGTGAAGGTGAAGCTATTTCCTGGCATCTGGCTCATATTTTAGATATTAAACCGGCCAAAGCCAAGCGTATTACTTTTCACGAAATTACCAAAACCGCTATTACTGACGCCATTAAGCATCCGCGGGCGCTGGATTTAAAATTGGTAGACGCCCAACAGGCCCGGCGCGTACTGGACCGGTTGGTGGGCTACGAACTCTCCCCTTTTCTGTGGCGCAAAGTGGCCAAGGGACTTTCGGCCGGACGCGTGCAATCGGTGACGGTGCGATTGGTCGTGGAACGCGAACGGGAAATTTTGGCTTTTAAAGTGCAAGAATATTGGTCGCTGGAAGGGCTTTTTACCACCGGCAACAGCGCCGACTTTTTAGCCAAACTCAATTCCATTAAGGGTAAAAAAGTTGACCGTCTGGATATTAAAAATAAAGAAGAAGTTGATAAAATTTTAGCCGACCTTAAAAAATCTACCTACAAAGTTACCAACCTGGAACAAAAAGAAGCCAAACGGCTCCCTTCGGCGCCGTTTACCACTTCCACCCTGCAACAGGAAGCCAACAACCGCCTGGGATTTTCGGCCAAACAAACTATGCGCCTGGCCCAGATGCTTTACGAAGGCATAGAGTTGGGGTCGGAAGGGTCGGTGGGTCTTATCACCTACATGCGTACCGACGCCGTTAATCTTTCCACCAAATTTTTAACCGAGGCCAAAGAAGTAATTATTAAAGAATTCGGTAAAGACTACGCGCTTAAAGAACCGCGGCTTTTTAAAAACAAAAGCAAAAACGCCCAGGAAGCGCACGAGGCCATTCGCCCCACCGAAGTGTCCCGCGTGCCGGAGACGGTAGAGCCGTTTTTGGAGAAAAACCAATTTAGATTGTACGATTTAATCTGGCGCCGGTCCCTGGCCACTCAAATGGCCGCGGCCGAACTAAAATCCGCCAACATTGACCTGGAGAGTAATAATCAATACGGTTTTAGGGCCACCGGCCAACGCCTCACTTTTGACGGCTTTTTAAAACTCTACCCGGACCGCACCAAAGAAAACATTTTGCCAGAAGTAAAAATCGGCGACGCCCTGGACTGTCGGGAATTAAAACCGGAACAGCATTTTACCGAACCGCCGGCCCGCTATTCGGATGCCTCTTTAGTTAAAGCGCTGGAAGAATACGGCATTGGCCGGCCTTCCACCTACGCCCCCACTATCGCCACCATTGAAGACCGTGGTTATGTGGAACGCGACGATAAAAAGAAATTAAAACCGCGCGAAATAGCCTTTTTGGTCAATGACCTTTTGGTGGAACATTTTCCGCAAATCGTGGATTACAAATTTACCGCTCAAATGGAAGAAAACTTAGATGACATCGCCGAGGGTAAAAAAGATTGGCAGCCGATTATCGCCGCTTTTTACGGACCCTTCAAAGCAAACCTTATTAAAAAAGACAAGGAACTAACTAAAAAAGATCTCACCGAGGAAGCCAGCGCCGAGGTTTGCGATAAATGCAACGCGCCGATGGTAATTAAGCTGGGGCGCTATGGAAAATTCTTGGCCTGTAGCGCTTACCCCGAATGTAAAAATATTAAATCCATGCCCGGAGCCGATCGTGATAAAAACGGCCAGGCAGACACTGAACAGATTAAAGCGCTTCAAGAAAAACATGCCGGGGAAATTTGCGATAAATGCGGCGCGGATATGGCCGTAAAAGTTGGACGCTTCGGACCATTTTTAGCCTGCACCGCTTACCCCAAATGTAAAAATAACAAAAATATCGGCCTCCCCAACTCCGGCACCGGGCTGGTTTGCCCGGCTTGCGGCCAAGGTGAAATTGTGGCCAAACGCGGACGGCGCGGCATGTTTTACGCTTGCAACCGCTACCCTGATTGTAAAACCGCTTTTTGGAGCAAACCCACCGGCGAAAAATGCCCCACTTGCGGCTGGCTCTTAATTACCGACAAAAAAGGCAACACCAAATGCGGCAAGCCGGATTGTGATTACCTAAAAACTCAAGAATAATTTAATCAAATTAAAAACAAAAGGCCTCTTGTCAAGGGGCCTTTTTTAGCTTAAAATGGTAAATACAACTTAAAACAAAGCTATGCGCGCCAATATCAGCCTTCCCCACAATCTATCCATAGAAACCATCATCCGGGAAATTAAAAAATATTGCCAACCGGCCGATTTGGATATGGTTCAGCTCGCCTATGATTTTGCCGCTAAAGCCCATGAGGGTCAGCTGCGCCGTTCCGGCGAACCCTATATTAATCACCCCCTCACCACCGCCTATATCCTGTCCCGGATGAGAATTGACCCCCACATTATCATTGCCGCCCTGCTCCATGACGTGCCGGAAGACACCAAGGTGACGCTGGAAGAAATAGAGAAAAATTTCGGACAGGATATCGCCGCCATGGTTAAAGGCATCACTAAACTAGGAAAATTAAAATACCGCGGGGTGGAACGCTACATTGAGAACTTACGCAAAATGTTTGTGGCCATGGCCGAAGACATCCGGGTGATGATTATCAAGTTCGCCGATCGGGTTCATAATCTCATGACCCTGGAAGCGCAAAAACCCAACAAGCGCTTTCGCATCGCCCTGGAGAGCCTGGAAATTTACGCCCCTATCGCCAACCGCTTAGGCATGGGTGAATTTAAAGGCCTGTTAGAAGACCTTTCTTTTCCCTATATCTACCCCAAAGAATTTGAAAAAGTTAAAGGCATCCGTTCCGAACTTTTGGCCAGCGGGGAGGCCTATTTAGAAAAAATCAACACCCTGCTTAAACAGGAATTAAAAAAAGCCGACATTAAAGTCACGGATATCCACGGCCGGGAAAAACAACTCTACAGTCTTTATCAAAAACTGCTTAAAAAAAATTGGGACCAGGAAAAAATTTATGATATTGTGGCCGTCCGCATTATGGTGCCGGACATTGGCGATTGCTACGCCGTCCTGGGCGTAGTTCATAAACTTTGGAAGCCGCTTAAAGGGCGGGTTAAAGATTACATTGCCCAGCCCAAGCCCAATGGCTATAAATCACTCCACACCACGGTTTTTTGCGAGGATGGACGCATTGTGGAGTTTCAAATCCGCACCCAGGCCATGCATGATGAGGCCGAATATGGCGTTGCCGCCCATTGGCATTATGACCAACACGGGTCTAGGATTCCGGCTCGGGATGTAAGTTGGGCCAAAGAACTGGCCAAAGTCCAGAAAGAAATTTTCCAAAATCTCTCTGATTTGGAAGAAATGAAGTTTGATTTCTTCCAGAATCGTATTTTTGTCTTTACCCCCAAGGGTGATGTGATTGACCTGCCCGAGGGCGCCACCCCGATTGATTTTGCCTACCACATTCACACCGAGGTGGGCAATAAATGCAACGGCGCCAAAGTTAACGAACAATTAGTAAGCTTGGACACCTCGCTCAATAGCGGAGATGTGATCGAAATTATTTTAGATAAAAACCGCAAAGGCCCCAGTCCGGACTGGCTTAAATTCGTCAAAACCCATGTGGCCAAAAATCACATCAAAAATTCTCTCAATGCCAACAAAAAAAGCTGGCTCAGTTCCATCTTGCCGAGAAAAAAGTAATTCTATTCACTAATTTTTTTAATAATTCTCGCCAATTCTTCTTTGGAAAAATAACTGATAGTAACATTGCCTCGCTCGCCTTTTTGCGTAATAGACACCTTGGTGCCCAGAGCCAAGCGAAGTTTATCTTCCAAATAAGCCAAATTGGGGTCGCGGCGCAAGGCGGATTTATCCGTCCGGCGTTCGCCTACTTTACGCTCCAATTCCCGCACGGTTATTTTTTGCCCCAGCATGGAAGAAAGCATCTCCAGCTGATCTTTGGGGTTATTTAAGCTTAACAGCGCCCGGGCTTGTCCGGCGTTAATCTTGCCCGCCGAGAGGGCCTCTTGCGCCTCTTGGGACAAATCCAATAAACGGATAGTGTTGGCCACGGCCGGCCGGCTCTTCCCCACCTTTTCGGCCACTTCTTGCTGGGTTAAATTAAATTCATCCACCAAACGCTTATAAGCCCAAGCCTCTTCCAAAGGGCTTAAATCTTCCCGCTGAATATTCTCAATTAAGGCCACTTCCAATTTTTCTCGATTAGCCAAATTTTTAACTATCACCGGCACGAGCGACAACCCGGCCATTTTAGCCGCGCGCAAACGGCGCTCACCAGCAATGAGTTCATATCCCCCGTCGGCTTTTTCGGTTACCAGTAGAGGTTGTAGTATATTATATTTTTTAATGGATTCGGCCAGCTCCTTTAAATTTTCTTCGCGAAAAATCCGCCGGGGTTGTTCTTTGTTCGGCTCGATTTTAGCTACCGGCACCAGCCAAACTTTTCCGGATTCGTTTTCGTTTGGGTCGTGAGTTTGTTTTTTGGAAGAAGTGGAAGTTATAAGCGCGCCTAATCCTCGACCTAAAGACATATAGTAAAATTTTTAATTTTATAATTTCTAAAACGATTGATTTTCGAAACTGTCCAGCAGTTCACGCGATAGACGCTCATACGCCCGCGCGCCCTTGCCGCTGGGTTCATAATGAAAAATGCTTTGGCCAAAACTGGGCGCTTCGGCCAAACGCACCGTGCGCGGAATTACTGTCCGAAAAATATTATTGGGAAAATATTTATAAAGTTCGTGCAAAACTTCTTCGGATAAACGGTTGCGCGAATCAAACATGGTTAACACCGCGCCCAACACTTTAAGTTCCGGCTTAATATTATCCTTTACCAACTCCACGGTCTTTAAAAGCTGACCCAAACCCTCCAAGGCGTAATATTCCGCCTGCACCGGAATAAGCACGTGGTCGGCGGCCACCAGGCCGTTTAAGGTCAAAAGGCCCAGCGAGGGCGGACAATCTATAATTATAAAATCATAGGCGTGTTTGACCTCGCTTAACAGGTCGGATAATTTTGACTCCCGACCTTCCACATTTACCAACTCCACATTGGCCCCGGCCAAATCCGGCGTAGCCGGCGCCACTCTAAGGCCGGCATGGGCGGTGTTGCAAACTACGTCATGCAGGCGCTGCGCTCCGGAAAAAGTGTGATACAGCCCCTTTTCCAGTTCCTGATATTTAATCCCCAGGCCGGAAGTGGCGTTGCCCTGTGGGTCCAAATCCACCAATAATACAAATTTGCCGGCCTCGGATAAACCAGCGGCTAAATTAACAGCGGTAGTGGTTTTGCCCACCCCGCCTTTTTGGTTAACCACGGAGATAATTTCGGCCATAATTTAGACTCAAAAACTTGGCTATATTATAACACACGATTGACAAAAAAACAAAAAAACCCTATAATGTAAGCACAAAACCTACGCCGCGGTGTCGAAATTGGTAGACGAACACGACTCAAAATCGTGCGGCTTCGGCCATGAGAGTTCGAGTCTCTCCCGCGGCACAGCTTAAAAACCGCTTTCTAGGCGGTTTTTTAATTGCTCCTAATCCCAAAATCTGCTAAAATATAATCTATGATTTTAGTTTATATCACCAACCCCGATAAAAAAACTGCGCTTAAGGTGGCT
>JBBUBK010000082.1:0-3133 GCA_038058265.1 Patescibacteria group bacterium | reverse complement strand
TTTAATTATTCCATCTTCGCTCTATATTGCAAAGCTTCGGCCACGTGCTCCAATTTTATATCTTCTATTTGTGATAAATCGGCGATGGTGCGGGCGAGTTTTAGCAAACGGTTATAGCCCCGTGCGGATAAATGCATTTGCGCTACGGCCGCGCGCAGCAAATCCAGCGTCGGGCCGTCTAATTTACAAAACTCTCTAATCTCGGCGTTGCGCATTTCGCTGTTGGTTTGAATCGGCAAGTTTTTAAATCTTTTATTTTGAATGGCGCGCGCCGCCTCTACCCGCTCGCGGATTTTAACCGAGGGCTCGGCCAAATCATTCGCGGATAGTTTTTCAAATTTTACGCGCGGCACTTCCACGTGCAAATCAATGCGGTCTAGTAATGGTCCGCTTATTTTTTTCTTATAGCGCGCCACCTGGCTGGGCGCGCAGGTGCACGGCCGTTCCGGGTCGGAAGCAAACCCGCAGGGGCAAGGATTTTGGCTAGCCACCAGCACAAACCGCGCCGGAAAAGTGAGCGTGCCTTGGGCGCGCGAGATGGTAATCACGCCGTCTTCCAAGGGTTGGCGCAGGGCTTCCAAAACCGTGCGCGGAAATTCCGGAAATTCGTCTAAAAACAAAACCCCGCGGTGCGACAACGAAATTTCTCCGGGCCGGGGGAATTTTCCGCCGCCCACCAAAGCCACACCGGAAATAGTATGATGCGGCGAGCGAAAGGGTCGTTCACGGATAAAATTTTGTTGAAGCAGTCCGGCCACGGAATAAATTTTAGTTACTTCCAGCGCTTCATCAGTGGTGAGGCGCGGTAAAATGGAAGGCAGGGTGCGGGCCAGCAAAGTTTTGCCCGAGCCGGGCGGTCCGCTCATTAAAATGTTATGGCTGCCGCTGGCGGCAATTTCCAGAGCGCGCTTAACAAATTCCTGGCCTTTAACCAAGGCCATATCCAATTCGTATTGCGGATCCGCCCGTTCGTTCCAGTTTTCCGGACATACAAATGGTTCAATAATTAACGTACCCAAGAGGTGGTCAATTAATTGTTTTAAATTTTTAACCGGATAAATAGTTAGGCCTTCTACCAGGGCCGCTTCCGGCGCGTCAAAGGCCGGCACAAACAGCCGTTTGAGGCCTTTTTGTTTGGCAAAGAGAGCCAACGGCAAAATGCCGCCGGTATGTCGCAAATTTCCGTCTAGCGCCAGCTCGCCCACCAGCAAAGCATCATTTAAATCCACCTGGAATTCGTTGCTAATTAAAATAATGCCCACGGCCATGGGCAAATCGTACGAGGGGCCTTCCTTGTGCAGGTCGGCCGGAGCGAGATTGATTAAGATTCTAAAATTAAAAGGGTAATCAAAGCCGGAATTTTTAAGCGCCGAATGAATTCGGTCTTTGGCTTCTAGAATAGAAGTGTCGGCCAACCCCACGATGTTAAAAGCGGTTTGGCCTTTAGTGATGTCCACCTCCACTTCCACCGGCAAACAATCCAGGCCCATTACAGCGGCGCTGTTGAGTTTAAAAAACATACTCCTCCTAAATTAGTTTTTTAATGGCACTGTCATCCTGAGCATGGCGAAGGATCTCTGTCGGTTCGTTTTAGTCAACGGACAGAGATTCTTCACTTCACTTCGTTCCGTTCAGAATGACAGGCAGAATTTTTGTTGACCAAGTATACCACAAAACCCGCCACGATTAAAATATCGGCGAGGTTAATGTAGCCGGTGAAGGCAAAAATATAATCAACGGTATGGTGGTAGGTTAGACGGTCAATTAAATTGGAGACGGCGCCCGTAAGAATACTGAATAATGAATACTGAATAATGAATGATTTTGTTTGTCCGTCCGATTTTATTTGTTTGTAGAGGTGATAAGCGATAAGCGCCAAGATAATGATGGTTAAAATAATAATAAAACCTTGCGGCACAGGCAGGCCAAAGCCGATGCCTGGGTTAAAGTAAGGATACCAGCCAAAGAAAGAAAATAAATATTTAGGCGCGGTCCAAGCGTTAATTGCCTGTGATTTTAAAAATTGATCCAGTAATAAAAAAAGCCCGCTGGCTGTAAAAACAATAAACCAACGGGCTTTTGTAGACATAATTTTTTAGAGTTCCTGGGTGATGGCCTTTTTGCATTCCACGCAGGCGCTGGAGGTGGGGCGAGCCAGGAGGCGTTTTTCCTCAATGGGCTTATTGCAGTACTTGCAAATGCCGTAACCGCCTTTTTCCAGGCGTTCCAAGGATTTACCCACATCGCGCAAAGTTTTTTCTAAGCTTTGTTCCAGCGGCAGGTTAGTAACATATTCGGCCACTTCGGCCGCGTTTTCATCTTCCTTGTCGCCGTATTCCGGAAAAGCGCTGTCGTAATCACCGGAGACACGCGGGTTTTTTTTGGTAAATTTCGGCAACTCTTCTTCCAGATGGCTTTTTTCAACCAAAAGCATGGCCTTGATTTTAGCCAGAAAATCGGCGGAGAAAGGTGATTTGGCGTCTTTAGTAGCCATAGGATTTTTAACAAGAAATAATGAGGTAACTTTGTTTATATTATACTGATTATCCAAGCAAAGGTCAACCCCCTAAAATTTTGGAAACTAAAAAGGCGAGTTACCTCAATTATAAATAAATATGTAGGTCTCGCCCTTTAAAACACTGCCCGCGAGACTAATCGTCCGGAGGACGAGTTGTCGACGTAGCTGGTGTCACGTTTGCCTTAACCGCGAAGGGGGTAGTACCCCGGCGCTGACACAAGGCGCATACGGCCTAGAGTCGGCTATTTGAATTTGGGGTTACCCTGGAAGCAGTTAGGTTTACCCATACTTTCAATTATCTTTAGAGTATACGGTATACTTACCTGCTAAAATGCAGTTTAAGGACTTATAAATTGTCTAAATGAACAATTTTTACGAACATATATACTATAACACATATTTAAAATCTTGTCAAGGGGTTGATTTTGGCTAATTTAAGCCATGCCTCGCTGGCAGGCGGGCCAAAAGTGCTAAAATTTGGTAAAAATTTGTATAGGCAAGTGTATACAAATAGGATTTTGGCTTATTTTAGCCAAAGTTTAAAATAAGTTATCCCCTAAAATAGGACTTTATACCCAGAGTTATCCACAGTTTGTATACACTTGTGTATACAAA
>JBBUBK010000081.1:0-4865 GCA_038058265.1 Patescibacteria group bacterium | reverse complement strand
TATGATTATCAAACTGAATAAATTCGGCACGACTCTAACCTCAAGACAAGACGGCAAAGAGGCCTACAACGCCTTCCGTTCGACTCTGGAATCTATGCCCAAGAACGAAAAAATTGAAATTGATTTTGAGGGGGTAGTAACTTTTACCCCCTCCTGGGCCGATGAATTTATCACGCCCATAAAAAATGACTTTGGCGACAATCTAACGCTTTTGCCCAGCGATAATTCTTCGGTTAAAGCGAGTTTGGAAATCTTAAAAGTACAGCACGCTTAAGAGAAAAACAACGACAGGCGGTGGTTTTTGTCAATCCATCAAACTATGATATAATATCCTCGTTATCTCTACTCCTTTTACCTATGCCCCGACCACGCCAGCACAAAAACTCCCTGCCCCAAGTCAACCTCAACCCCGAAATCGGACATGGCCTTCTCGCCATTCTTTTATTTGTCACCGGCGGACTGGCCCTGCTTAGCTTTTTTGGCTTGGCCGGCGTGGCCGGACATTTTATTGATTCTTTGCTCGCCATAATTTTTGGCCAGGTGCGCTATCTCTTTCCCATTTTGCTAATTGTGGTGGGTATTTTAATTATCAAAGACTTGGAATATGAATACCGTCCCACGCATCTTTTTGGTTCCATTTTATTTTTCTTAAGCTTTAACGGCCTGGTACATTTGCAAAAACCGCTGGAACAAATGAACGCTTTGGCCATGCAGGGCTACGGCGGGGGCCTCTTTGGCGCGGCGCTGGCCTGGCCTCTTCTTAAATACGTGGGCTACTGGGGCGGACTCACAATTTTAATCGGTCTGCTGTTGGTCTCCATCATCTTTTTATTCAACACCACTCTGGCCGAACTGGTGGCGCTTCATAAAAAATTCTTTTTACTGTTGGGCTGGGGCGGGCGGCAAATAGTTTCTTTCTTTAATCTCTTTAAAAAATCCGAGGCCGTTAAATTTAAGATAAAAGGCGACTACGAGGCCGGCTCAACCGAAAATTCCAATGAAGAAATGGAAGATCCGGTGGCCGCCGAAGAAGAAGACCAGCGAATTTTTAAAACCAAAACCATTCTTAAGCAAGAAGGCGACGAATCGGCCGAGGAAGAACAAGACGGAGAAAAAACGGAAGAAATGGAAATAGCGGCGCCCCGCCCGGTTTACCGAGATTTGCCGCCGATGGATTTACTTTTTACCTCCAAAACCAAACCTACTTCCGGCGACATTAAGGGCAACGCCGAAACCATTAAAGATACCCTGCATAATTTTGGCATAGAGGCGGAGATGGGCGAAGTGCGGGTCGGCCCCACGATCACGCAATATTCTTTTAAACCGGCCAAAGGCGTAAAACTCACCCGCATCACCACCCTGAGCGATAACCTGGCCCTGTCGCTCGCCGCCCATCCTATCCGCATTGAAGCGCCCATCCCGGGCCAATCATTAGTCGGCATTGAGGTGCCCAACCAAAAAGTGGCCATGGTTACCTTGCGCGAACTTTTGGAGAGCTCCGAGTTTAAACACCGGGCGCATAATTTAATGATTGCCCTGGGCAAAGATGTGGCCGGTAAAATTTGGTTCGCCGACCTGCCCAAAATGCCCCACCTTTTAATCGCCGGCGCCACCGGCTCGGGCAAAACCGTTTGTATCAATACTGTTATTTTAAGTTTGCTTTATCAAAATACTCCCGAGACCCTGCGCTTTATTATGGTGGACCCCAAACGGGTGGAATTGACTTTGTATAACGGCATTCCGCATCTACTCACGCCGGTTATTACCGACTCGGGCAAAACCGTTAACGCTTTGAGGTGGACGATTGGTGAAATGGAGCGCCGCTTTAATGTTTTGGCGCAGGCCGGCAAACGCGACATCGCTTCTTACAACAGCACTGAACCCGAACCCATGCCGCACATTGTGTTTGTGATTGACGAACTGGCCGACCTGATGGCCATGGCCGCGAGCGAAGTGGAAGCCGGCATTATCCGCATCGCTCAAATGGCTAGGGCCGTGGGGATACATTTAATTGTGGCCACCCAGCGCCCCAGCGTGGAAGTTATCACCGGCCTGATGAAAGCCAACATTCCGGCGCGGGTCGCTTTTTCAGTCGCCTCTAACATTGATTCGCGCACTATTTTGGATTGTCCGGGCGCGGAAAAACTTTTAGGCCGCGGCGACATGTTATTTTTAACCGCGGAATTATCTAAACCCAAACGCCTGCAAGGCGCGTTTGTGTCCGAAGAAGAAATGAAACGCGTGGTAAATTATTTAAAAGGCGATGAACCGCCAACTTACGATGATTCCATTGTTACCAAAAATAACGGCGCGCCCGGCACGGTTAATATGTTTGGCGGGGCCAGCGATGACCAAGACCCGCTATTTGAAGAAGCCAAAAGACTGGTCATTGAATCCGGCAAAGCCAGCGCCTCGCTGTTGCAACGGCGTTTGCGCTTGGGTTATGCCCGGGCGGCCAGACTGCTTGACGAAATGGAGGAAGCTGGTATAGTAGGACCGGCTGATGGCGCCAAACCTCGCGATGTTTTTACCGAACATTTAAGACCAACCGAGGAAGAAATCCCGGCTGAAGAACAAACCATGGACGCCGGCGGCACGGTGCTGGATGAACCGGAGACGAAAGAATGATAATTGAAAATTAACAAAGCTATGGCTATTTTCTGCCTTAAAAAAATAGAATCACCGGTCCGGCTGGGAGAAAGGCTAAGAAAAGCTCGCGAAGGGCGCGGACTAACTTTGGAAGAAATAGTCACTACCACCCATATTCCCTTGGAATATCTAGCCGCTTTGGAAGAATCCAATTTTTCCAAACTGCCCAAAGCGCGCGGCTACCGGCTGGCTTACCTGCGCGAATACGCTGAGGCGTTGGAGTTAAGCCCGTCCAGCTGTTTGCACCAATTTCATAAAGAAGAAGGCTGGGAGGATATTAAAAACATTCATCCCCGCAAGGACCTTAAAATTTCCCGTTTCTATTCGCTATCATTTTTAGCGCGCAATATTCTAATCGCCATTTTCGTTCTGGCCTTCGCGGGTTATTTAATCTGGCAAGTGAGGGGCATTTTGGAACCGCCCCAACTGGCTATCTTTTTTCCACCGGAGGGCGCGGTCTCGGATAAACTAAATATTGTGGTTCAAGGAGAAACGGAAAAAGAAAGCCGGCTTTCCATCAACGGCCAAGAAATAATGATTAATGAACAGGGCCGGTTTGAATCCATGGTGGATCTTTCCGAAGGCCTTAATACCGTTATCATTTCCGCCACCAAAAAACACGGCAAAACCACCACCATTACCCGGCACATTGTGGCTAAGACCAAAAAAAAATAAAAATTAATTTTAATATTTATGTCTAAAAATTCCGAAGAGACCAAAGAAAAATTAAAAGCGGCGGAAAGCGCCATTGACCAAATCCGGTCTAAATACGGTGAAGGCTCCATCATGACTTTTGGCGAGTCTAAATCCATGCAGGTGGAATCAGTGACGACCGGTTGCCTGTCGCTGGACATCGCCCTGGGCGTAAGGGGCGTGCCACGCGGACGCGTCATGGAAGTTTACGGACCGGAAAGCTCGGGCAAAACCACACTGACCCTTCATATCATCTCCGAAGTTCAAAAACTTGGCGGCATCGCCGCTTTTGTGGATGCCGAACATGCTTTTGACCCGGATTATGCCAAAAAAATCGGACTCAAAGTAAATGAACTGCTTATCTCCCAACCCGATACCGGCGAACAGGCTTTAGAAATTGTGGAAACTTTGGTGCGCTCCAACGCGATAGATGTGGTCGTGGTGGATTCGGTGGCGGCGCTGGTACCCAGAGCGGAAATTGAAGGCGATATGGGCGACTCGCACATGGGCCTCCAAGCGCGCCTAATGAGCCAGGCCCTGCGCAAACTTACCGGTATCGTCAGTAAATCCAAAACCATCGTCATTTTTATCAACCAGACCCGCATGAAAATCGGTATTGTTTTCGGCAACCCCGAAACCACCACCGGCGGCATGGCTTTAAAGTTTTATTCCTCGGTTCGTCTTGAAATTCGCCGCGCCGCGCAGATTAAACAAGGCGACAAAATCATCGGCAATCGCGTCAAAGTAAAAGTGGTAAAAAATAAGGTGGCCGCGCCCTTTCGCACCTGCGAATTTGATATTATGTACAACGAGGGCATTTCTGTTCCCGGTGACACGTTGGATACCGGGGTGTTCTATAAAGTCGTGGACAAAAAAGGCAATACCTACGCTTATGGTGAAGAAAAATTAGGCGTCGGCCGCGAAGCCGCCAAAAAATATCTTAAAGAAAATCCCAAACTGCTTAAAACTATTTACAACAAAGCTCTGGAAGCGGTAGAAAGAGGCGAAGCGCCGGAGGAAGAAGAAGCCGGCGGGAACGAAGAGGTTCCGCCACCTATTGAATAGACTTTAAAAACCCCGCTTGTCGGGGTTTTTAAATTATGGTAGAATACTTTTTATAAAGGTCATTTTAATTAATTTATCTATTTAATTAATTTATCTATGAAAAAAATAATTTTAGGTGGCTTTTTAGCCCTAGCCCTTTCGTTAACCGTCGCCCTGCCGGCCAAGGCCTTTTATTTAGAAGTGCCTTCTTATTTTAAAGACCTTTTCCCCAAGACCTCAGCCCAGGAAGGCGCCACAATGGCGCCCAGGCCGATCATGGAATCGCCGCAGCCAGGTCAGCCCAGCATTTCTCCAGCGCTGGAACCGATAACAGATGGTACGGCCATTCTGCCAAACACGGGAATCAATCCGTCGGCCACTTGTCTCGTGAACGGCAAAGAACTGCCGGGTACTTGCGACCAATACAATAAGCAACCCCAGCAAGATGGGAACAACCAGCCTCCAACCGTGAACGGGCA
>JBBUBK010000080.1:0-1880 GCA_038058265.1 Patescibacteria group bacterium | reverse complement strand
CTGGCCATCCCGCCCAAAATAACCATTCTCACACTATTACTTTTTACACCAAAAGAAGTCACACTAACTCCCACATTTCCTTTGTCTAAAATCGGCACGGTGGCTCTGACTTCGGCATCGGTCCAAGAACCCGCGTCCACTTGGGCGTTAATCCCGCCAAAATCAACTTTATTTTGAGATTGATAGGTGTCGCCAAAATTTTGCCCCACCGCTATGACTTCCGCTCCGCTTTGGCTGGTATTAGGAGTGACGCCGCACAAACCCGGACGCACTTGAGTATTAACTTCAAAATTATTTAAAATCGGGCCCCAACTGTCGTTGGTTAAATCTATAAACTGCCGAATTTGGCCATCTTTACCGGTGATGGGGGTGGTGGAGACCATGACCGGACCGGAAAAAGCTTCTTTAGGCAACTCTACAATAACCTGCCAAGGCGTCCAACTGTCAAAACCACTGCCGCAATTTACAATATTGCCCTCTATCCAGTCGTTAGGATTATCGGGCTGGGGGGTACCGCTGATTTTGGAAAAATAAACATGACCGGCTTGATTGCCAAAATAATAACCGTTGACGGAAACAAAACTTCCTGGCGCGCCGGACTCCGGAGAATATCCGGTAATCATGGTGCGATTAACACAGACTCCTGTAGTTTGACCGGTCGGTATTTCACAATAACGGCTGGCGCACTCCTCATTGGCTCCACAACCGCTGCCCTCGCACAAATCACATCCTGATCCCGGGCCACAAGCCGGCGGGCCCATTTGTTCCTCACCCGGATCTTTAACATTATCAAAACAATGCTGTGGTTTTAAAGTTACGTCTTTTCTGTCTTCATCGGTTTGACCCGACCAATCCATGCCCACGGCTATAAGCTGGTGCAAAGTGGCTTCTAAACCGGCGGTAGGCCAATTCACAGTCACTTGACCGGTTTTTTGACAACCCTGAATCCGAGTGGTATCTATATACCGTCCATCCGCTTTAATTTTTACGCTCTGCACGCCATTATCATCGGTAAAGCTAACATTAACCGGCACCACATCGCCCACACCCAAGAGAGAACTCTCCGTGGGATAGTTAAGGGTAACAGTAGGCGGCTGGCGGTCCACGCCATCGCCGGTGGTAATCACCACGTCCGAACAGGGTTTATAACTGGAACACTGCAAAGATTTTCCATCCAAAGACCGGATAAAATTAGTGGGTGAATTAAAATGTAAAGTGTAATTGGTGTTAGCTTCCAAACAATCATTAATGCCGTCCCCGCAATCGCCTTCCGGCACAAACACGGCTGTATTTTTATTTTCGCCGTTTTCGCCATAAGCCCAGTGGCCGGCCGTGGCCGTATTACCGCCTTTCAAAAGCACTATCTTGCCGTTTAGATTATTTAAATCCGCTTCCCGGCTAAAATCTATGGACAGGTGCACGTTGCGAATACAAAGCACCCCGCCGAGGGGCAAACTTTTAATATAAAAAGCTTCACTGCCAAAACTCCCGCCACCGTTATCACCACCTCCACCACCGCCTTGTTCCGTGCCGGTGGTGGCGCCAATTAATTTGCTAACCACAAAACTCACAATGGCGTAGGCGGATAAAATAATCACGAGGCCGATAACGGCGTTGACTAAAATCTTTTTAGCCTGGCCGATTTTTTCCTCATTACCTCCGGCCGTCATCCAGATAAAACCACCGTAAATTATAAGCACCACGGCTACAATGCCGAGGAGCCCCAGGGCCACACGGATAATCCGGGCCACCACCAGCCGGATATCGGTAGTTGGCAGACCAATACCCTCGCCCACCTGCTCCATACCTAAATCCGGAGGTGTCTGCGCCAAAACAGAAGAGGCAAAACCCAAAACACCTACGGCCAAGAGCAGGCCGAG
>JBBUBK010000079.1:0-1155 GCA_038058265.1 Patescibacteria group bacterium | reverse complement strand
GCTTCCACGGCTTGAGGCAATGCTTGTCTTAATGCTTCAAGCTCGTGGTTAACTTCTATTCTTAAGGCCTGATAGACCTTGGTGGCCGGATGTATTCCACCCACCCAAGGCACTTCTTTGTCAGTATGTAATTTTTCCCGATAAACTTGTAAAATTATTTCCGTTAATTCGTTGGTTTTTTCTATTTTTTTATTTTTCCGGTAAGCAACCACCGCGCTCGCGATCTCCGCGCTTAAATCCTCTTCGCCGTATTGTTTAAAAATCTTAGCCAGCTCAACTTCGCTATAGGTATTCAATATCTCGCTGGCCGTCAATTCGTTTTGAGATTTGTCATTTGGATTTTGGGATTTCGCCGCATATCGCATGTCCAGTGGCTCGTCTCCGCCAGCTGGCGGATTAAAGCTAAATCCTCTACCCCGCTCCGCAAACTGCTGGGATGACCAGCCCAGATCCATTAAAATGCCCTGCGCTGGAGCAAACTTGGTTTCCTCAATTACTTTTTTTAAATTAAGAAAATTGTCATGAACAAAAGTTACTCTGTCCTCATAGCGATACAAATTCCGTTTGGCGCGTAAAACCGATTCCACATCGGCATCCAGGCCGAGCAAACGCCCATCCGGAGCTGTTTTATCTAAAATCGCTTCGCTGTGTCCGGCATCGCCCAAAGTGCAGTCTATAATGTTCATGCCGGGTTTTAATTGTAAGGAGTCTATAACCTCGTTTAGCAGTACGGGAATATGTCTCATATTAAACCCCCAGCTCCGCCATGCGCTCGGCAATAGCATTACTCTCGGATTCGGTTTGACTTTTATAGGTCTTCCATTTTTCTTCATCCCAAATTTCCAAACGGTTATACAAACCGGCAATAACCACGCTCTTTTTAAGTTCGGCAAAATTCCGCAAGTATTCCGGAATCAGCGCCCGGCCCTGTTTATCAAACTCCACATCCATGGCTCCGGCCAGCATGTGGCGGGAAAAAGCGCGGCTGTTGGCCTGGCTGATGGGCAAAGCGGCGTACTTTTCCGCGGCCTTGTTCCATTCGGCTTTGGTGTATAAAAATAAACAACTATCTAAGCCTTTGGTTACTACCGCGCCTTTTTTTAAATCAGCGCGAAATTTGGTCGGTATGGCCAACCGTCCTTTATCATCCAGACT
>JBBUBK010000078.1:4555-6613 GCA_038058265.1 Patescibacteria group bacterium | reverse complement strand
TTATTTTTTAATGGCCGGCCTAACAGTAGGTTTAATGACTGGCGTGGTGGAAGTAATTTTTACCGGCACCGTGCTGGTCACGATAATTTTTATTGTTTTAACGGTGGTGGTTGTTAAGACACTGGAACTAACCACGGAAGGCGTAGTGGTAATAATTACCACAATCGCTTTGGTGTCGGTGGCTACCGGCAACACTACCGGCAAATTATCTTTAACCACATTTACCGCCGTAAGCACATTCTGCGCGCTCTTTAAAGTGGCATCGGAAATTTTTTCCGCTTCTTTGCCGGCCGCGGAAATTTCTTTTACTTTATCCATGGCTTTGGACAAATCGCCCTGGGATAACAAATCTTTGGCTTCACCGGCTTTCTTGCCCACATCAACCGCCACCGCTTCGCTTTTTACCGCCGCTTCTTTGGTCTGCGCGGACATGTCGGTAATTTTAATATTCAATTCCTTGGTGCTGGAAACCAAAGCGCTGTCTTTTTTCTGTTCGGCAGTCAAATCTTTTACTTCGGTTTTTACCGCTTCCACCGCGTCATTAATACCTTCCACGTTCTGCTTGGACACGGCCGCGTCGGCCACCGCTGTCTGTAAACTATTGCCGACAGCTTGTGTTACTTCCTCTTTGGAAACACTGGTGTCCCCTTCCAAATGCTTGCTGATCATAACCTCCACCGCCTTCACTCCGGCGTCTTTTACCAAATCTTTAACTTCGGTAATATCTTTGGATAAATCTTTATCCGCGGTGGTGGTGCTGGTGAGTAAATCGGTTTTTAAATTCTGCAAGACATTTTTAATTTCTTCAGCATCCCGGCTCACATCCTTAACCGTTTCGGCCGTCAGCGACCCTTGGGCCGAAGCTTTGCTTTCTTCTAACTTATTATTAACGCTGGCAATTTCTGTTTTTAAATCAGCCACGGATTGTTTGGCATGGGCGTTTTTGGCCGGATCTACGCCTGCCACAATTTTTTTAGTTTCCGCGGCGCGGCGTTTGGCAAACTCCACGTGCAGTTTAGTTTCAGTAGTTTTGGAACCCATTAGAGAAGCCACTGTGACTTGGGTTTTTTCAGTGGCGCGTTTGGCCGGATACAACCACTCGCCGGGGATGGCATTATAAGAAGCATCCACTGTGGCGATCCAACCGCTGGTCGCCACCATGGCGATAATCAAAAGGGTGGCCATGGGGCGCACAAAATTGTAAACCATCGGCTGAGGCAAGAAGATAGATAAACCGGCCCATATTTTTTCCACCCGGCCGGCCTGGCGGTTCGGCTCCACGCCAATCGTATTTTTAATTTGAGACAGCAAAAGCGCGCGGTTATTTTTTAACCACGCTTCCGAAGGATTAACTTCGTGATGTTTGAGCTGTTTGAGTTGTCGGATAAGTTCTTGGGACATAACTTAATTTTCTCCTGTCAACTCTTTTAATTTTTTTAAAGCCCGGTGCAAAGTGACGCGTACGGCGATCTTTCCTTTGCCGGTGATGGCGGAAATTTCTTCTATCTCCAGTTCATCCACATATCTTAGGGTAATCACTTCCTGATATTCCTGTTTTAATTTTTTAAGGCCTTGCACTACTTTTTGATTTTCTATTTGGACGCTTAGCCCGGCATACCACCTCCCGCCGTCGCTCTGTTCCACCGCTCCCACTTCATCTTTGCTTAGGAGTTCCGGTTGCGACGCTCGGGCGCGGTAAACATCTATAATACAGTTGCGGGCGACGCGATACAGCAAGCCGCTAAAACTTTTTATTTCTTTGTGTTCATTTATAAAATTCCAAGCTTTAAGAAAAACATCCGCCGTTATATCTTCCGCTTCCTCATGATTGGAAACTTTAAAAAAAACGAAGCGGTAGATTCGTTTTACGTAGAAATCGTACAATTCGGCAAAGGCTTCGGGATCGTGCTGGGTTTGCAATCGGTACAGGAGTATTTTTTCGGGTATTTTCTCTGACATTATAGATGACGAAAAAATGACTAAAATGTTACAGCTACCCCCAGAACCTCGTCTTTGTAGTGGTCAATATAATAGCAAACAAGCCACAAAAGGTCAAAT
>JBBUBK010000078.1:2109-4455 GCA_038058265.1 Patescibacteria group bacterium | reverse complement strand
AATTTGTATACACAAGCGTATACAAATTAAGAAAGTAGCCTTTTAAAAATCTAATTTGGCTTAAATTAGCCCACCTGTTATCAAGTTTGTATACACCTGTGTATACAAACTTTTATCAAAACTAACACCTAATCATCCCCTACTGTGCCCAGTACCGAGCTTTGCTCTGGTGCTGAGCTTGACAAATTAGCCAATTTGTGCTATAGTTTGTATACATTTGTCTATACAAATCTATGCTTCAACCGACTAACAAACCACAGGAACCCAAAGAACTCATCAGAGTCTCTGTTTCCGAAGCTGCCAGGCTTTTTGGGGTCAACTCCCAAACTATCCGCCGGGCCATTACCGCCCAGGAAATTACCTATGCTATAGTGGGTGGCCGTTATAAGATTAACTTTGAAAGCTTGGTCAAATGGTCCCAGCATCACACTACTGTGAGAAATAAGCTGGCTAAACGCGGTATTGGGCAGTTTGTGGATAAGTGGAAGATCAAAAACCCGCTCTACTCCCCTAACCCCAAAGTTTTGAATACTAAAGAAAAAGAGCTAAAGTTATCCACAGAAGAAAAACAAACGACAAAATAAAACACCCTTGAGTAATCAGGGGTGTTTATTTTTCTACCGCATAAGCGTATAATATAATTACTATGGTAAAAAGAGTCTACCACTTTTTTCACGGTTACTATCACAAAAACTACCACGGCCTTTATCGCCACGCCAAAAAGCTTTTTGTTTTTGATTTAGGTCTTTTGGGCTTGGCGATTTTTATGCTGGCCAGCAGTTTATTTTTCTTTTTCTGGAAACCGGGTCTTGCCGACCTGGTGGATTTAACTTTGTCTTTAGGCGGAAACAGAATCAAAAGCGGCGACTATATTCACCTTACCGCTAATTACGCTAACCGCAGTAAACAAACTTTAACTAAAACGACTTTAGCCATCCACTTGCCCGACGGTTTTATTATAGACCGCGCCAAAACCCCGGAAAGCATCTTTTCCAAAGACTCCATTTTTAATTTAAGTGATGTTAAACCTGGCGCCAAAGGCCAAACCGAAATTTACGGTTGGCTTTGGGCCGAGCCTAAAAAAGAACTTCGGATAAATTCTTACATTTCTTACACTCCGGAAAGCTTTAATTCTCCAGAACAAAAACTTACCTCATTTTTAGTTAATCTGCCGGAGAGCGTCTTGACTGGAACTCTGGATGTAACCACCTCCACCTTCCCTAATTTACGCCTGCCCTTTACTTACAAATTAACCAACACCGGGGAGGTTAAAATTGACAACATAAATATTCAACATACGGCGCCGGGAGTTTTAACAAGCGCGGATAAATTGGAAAAACTATCCCTGGAGCCTAAAGAAACCAAAATTTTTACCGGCACAATACTCACCCCCAATAAAACCGGCACTTATCCCTTTAACTTAACTCCTGTTGTTTTAATAAACGACCAGGCCATACCCCAGCTTCCGGCCGACCAAAAAATTACGGTTTACTTCCCCAATCTTTCCTCCGAAGCGCGTTTTGTAAACGCGCCTAACTTTGCCGAATCGGGGATGGATTTGCCGGTGGAAATAAGCTGGCTAAATAACAGCGACCAAACCTTTAACAATTTAAAAATAAAAATTACGGCCACAGCCGGCGCGCTGGATGTTAAAGCCACGGCCAAAGCCAACAATTTAAAAATAGAAAGCGGCAATTTAATTATAGACAGCTCGGCGCGCACTGCCCTCGCTGGCGGCAAACCCGGCGCTTCCGATAAATTTACCGTTAATTTAAAACTCCTATCCACCTTGGCGCTGGGACAAGTAGAAAACGCTTACTTGGAAATTACGCCGGCGGTGGTAGCGCAACTATCTGAAGTGCCTGGGCAAAACTTTGAACCCCTGGGCAATCCGGCCAAAATACCGCTCGCCAGCGAACTAAAACTTAAAGCCGAAGCCCGCTATTATACCCCCGAAGGCGACCAGCTGGGCCGTGGGCCCTTGCCCCCGCGCGTGGGACAAACCACAAAATATTGGATTTTTGTACAAATTAACAATACTTCCAACGCCGTTAACAGCGCTAAATTTTCTACCACCCTGCCCGAGGGCGTCAGTTTTACCGGCAAACAAAGCGTGACCATCGGGCCGGAAATAAAATATGACGCCGGCTCTAAAACCGTGGCCTGGAATTACAATTTAATTCCGACTAACAGCCAGACCGGTTTGTATTTTGAAGTCGCCGCCACGCCCACTGCCGGGCAGGCCGGACGTAATTTAAACTTAACCGGAGCGCTTAACTTTACGGCTACGGATGATTTCGTAAATAAAAACTTTAACTTAACCCGTCCCGGACTGACTAATGTTTT
>JBBUBK010000078.1:0-2009 GCA_038058265.1 Patescibacteria group bacterium | reverse complement strand
CCTTATCCGTTTTCTCCCACGGAAACTCCGGCCGGCCAAAGTGGCCATAGGCCGCGGTAGCCAGATATATTGGACGGAGTAAATTAAGATGTTCAATGATTTTACCTGGGCGGAAATCAAAATGCTTTTTGATAATTTCTACCAGACGTTCATCGTTTAATTTCCCCGTGCCAAAAGTATTAATATTAATGCTAGTGGGTTCGGCCCGGCCGATAACATAAGCCACTTGGAGTTCACAACGATCAGCGAGTCCGGCCGCTACCACATTTTTGGCCACATACCTAGCCATGTAAGCGCCAGAACGGTCCACTTTACTGGGATCCTTGCCTGAAAAGCAACCACCGCCATGCCGGCCCATGCCGCCATAAGTATCCACAATAATTTTGCGGCCGGTTAAGCCGGTGTCGCCCTGCGGACCGCCAATCACAAAGCGTCCGGTCATATTAATGTGAAACTCGGTCTTTTTATCCAGCCACTGGCCGCAAACCGGTTTTATTACATGCTTTAAAATATCAGCGCGCAATTTTTCCAAAGTCACCACATCATCATGCTGGGCCGCCACAATTACATTGTGCAAACGCACCGGTTTGTTATCTACATATTCCACGGCCACCTGGGTCTTGCCATCCGGCCGCAAATATTTAAGCACGCCTTTATGGCGCACTTCGGCCAAACGATGAGCCAATTTGTGCGAGAGCAAAATCGGCAAAGGCATTAATTCTTTGGTCTCGTTGCAAGCATAACCAAACATTAACCCTTGGTCCCCGGCCCCCTGTTCTTCCACCTTTTTCTTATCCACGCCCTGGGCAATATCCGGCGACTGTTCATGAATGGATACGAGTATGCCGGCGTGGTCAAAATCAATGCCGTAAGCCGGGTCGGTGTAGCCGATTTTTTTGAGCACGGCGCGGGTCACTTTTTGCACATCCACATAACCTTTAGTGGTGACTTCACCGCCCACAATTACGAGGCCCGTGGTGGTAAAACTTTCCACAGCCACGTGGGAGTGCTTGTCCTGAGCTAAAAGCTGATCCAAAACAGCATCGGAAATCTGATCGCAAATTTTATCCGGATGACCTTCTGTGACCGATTCGGAGGTAAATAAAAATTTCTCTGACATAAAAATATAAATTAGTAATTGACGGAAGTCCGCCCAAGGCGGACTCGCCGATGAGGCGAGGAAGTTATTGTCCAGTAATCGACCTTTAACTGAGCAATAACCAACACCGTCAAGATTAATTAATTAATTTTATTATACTAAAAACCGTAGCCAGTGTAAAGACCAGCAAAACCGGAGCGAGCAGGAGCCAAACATGAGGTAAAGTATAACGCGAGGCGTCCAAATCGCCGCGCTGACGGGCGCGCCAAAAAACCAAAGCCACAATTATCGCTTCCACGCCAATAAAAAGTCCGCCGACTAAATCCAAAATACCGATAAAACTGCGCAGACCCAACAAAAATAAAGCTAACGGGATGGAAATAACCAAAAATTGAGAAAACCACGGACTTAATTTATGATCCCAGACAAATGTTTGTTTTAAGGCCACGCCGAAACCAAAAAACCCTGTGCCCATGGCAAAAATAGCAAAGAGGTTGCCCAGCAAGGCCACGCCATCGCCGAATTTTTGACCCAAGCCCACTGTAGCCACTTCAGTGACACTTAAACCGCCAGCGCCCACGGCGGCGAGGGCAAAAAGCATATACACCGCGATGGGGATAAGCGTACCCAAAATTACCGCGCGTCTAAAATGGCGCTGACTGCCGGGCAGAAGAGCGTGCGCTTCGGCGATGGCCGGCGAAGCGTGCAGGGCGAACAAAATTACGCCGTAAGGCAGAAACATTTTGCTTAAATTATAATACGGCACCACCTCCGGCTGGAAATGCCTCAACAGATAAACGGACAAAATAGTAATTAAACCGATAACCAAAATACTAAAAATTTTCTCCACTTTTTTTACCGTCTGCAAACCGCGCCAGACCAAAAAACTCCCCAGCGACCAAAAAAAGAC
>JBBUBK010000077.1:0-1240 GCA_038058265.1 Patescibacteria group bacterium | reverse complement strand
AACTGCACTGCGCGCACTTCCCCTCCAAACAGAAATGGCTCGTGTCGCCGCACCAACCCGCGCAGTCTGTATCCAGCGCGCAGGCCTGCAGACACTTGTCCTTACACTGCCAAACGGGAGCGGAAGTGTCGCAATATTCGTTCGCTCCGGCGCAGGCGGTGCACTTACCGCCGCAACCGTCAGAGTCGCCGCAGAACTTGCCGGCGCAATCAGGCTGGCAAACATAGCACACTTTACCGCCGCAGCGATAATTCGCGCCGCCGCACCAACCCTGGCACTCGGCGTCGGTTTGGCAATCCTGCAAACATCTGTCGCGGCAAGTCCAAATGGTCTGGTCGCAATATTGAAACGCCAGCGGACAATCCACCAGGCACTTCCCGCCGCAGCCGTCGGAGTCGCCGCAACCCTTGCCAAGACAGCTGGGATTACAAATTTTGCACTCGTGGCCAAGACAGTAATAACCCGCGTTCCCGCACCAACCCTGACATTCGGCGTTGGTATTACAGGGAAGACCGCATTTGTCGCGGCAGGTCCAAGTGGCCTGGACGTCGCAGTACTGCAAAGGATTGGCGCAAGCCGTACACAAACCGCCGCAGCCGTCATTTTGACCGCAGGTCTTGCCAACACAGTTCGGCTGGCAACAAACCCAAACACTCGGCAGACAGATCTCGCCAACATTGAGACAGCCGGTGCAAACAGCGGTATCGCAACCATCATTCTCACCGCAGAACTTGCCGGCACAGGTCGGAGCGCAGCCGCAGACATTCGGCACGCTGCCGCCCCCGCAGGTCGCGGGGAGGACACAATCGTCCGGGCAAGCGCCGCCGCAGCCGTCATCGCCGCCGCACTTGCCGACGCAAACCGGCTGGCAAACGCAGGCGTATGTCTGCGGGTTGCAAACGGCGTTGATAAACACACACGAGCCCACACACTGGCCGCCGCAGCCATTATCCGCGCCGCAAATCGCGTCGGTACACTGCTCAACGCACCCCGCGTCCGGCGCTCCGCCATCAACTTCGCCGACATCCGGCAAACCGACATCATTACTGCTCGCGTCGGCGCCTGTGTCCGGAACTTCCGCGTCAAACAGAGCGGCATCTTCGCCGCCGTCCGGCACGCTCGCGTCAACGCTGGCATCAACGCCAGCATCGGGTCCGACATCGTCGTAAACTTCCACGTCTGTGTCCATGCCGGAATCAACTCCGATGTCCGCCATGACCTCCGCGTCCACGCCGGAATC
>JBBUBK010000076.1:0-2152 GCA_038058265.1 Patescibacteria group bacterium | reverse complement strand
TATATTTTTACCAAAGCCGATAATTTTAACAACTATTACGCCAGCCCCATCGGTTGCGACCCGGTTCAAATAAAGGGCGCCGACCCCAGTATAAAACAAATGACCGCCGAAGAATGCGCTAAAATAAACGATGAAAATCTAAAACGGGCGAGCGAGGAAAGAGTCGCCCAGCGCCAGCGCGATGTGGTCCGCGATATTTCTTTTGTGGTGGTAGGCCTGCCCTTGTTTATTCTCCACTGGCTGGCGGTGAGAAAAAAAGAAGTTTAAAATTTTTAAAGGCTCGGCCAAATGGCCGGGCCTTTTTTAATTTCCAAAAAATGGTAAAATAGGACTATGAGCGAAAAAAAATTTCCGCCCAAGGCGGATCCGCCTCGGGCGGAAAAAATTACTATTATTCTAATTGGGGCCGTGGCAATTTTGCTGGCCGGACTTATTTTTATCTCTTTTAAACTTATTCAAAAACCCAAAGTTTTAAATAATCCTAATAACTTGCCTATGAAGTTAACCAGCCCTGCTTTTGTTAACAACCAATACCTGCCCAGCAAATATACCTGCGACGGCAACGGCGTTAATCCAATTTTAGAATTTACAGATAGACCCAATGAGGCCAAAAGTTTGGCTTTAATTTTTGATGACCCTGATGCTCCTAGTGAAACTTTTATACACTGGGTGGTTTGGAACTTGCCACCAGACACGGCGCGTTTGGAGGAAGGAGTTTTGCCCAGCGGAGCTGTGGTAGGTAAGAATACCACCGAGGAAAATAATTATGTTCCGCCCTGCCCTCCCTCCGGCGCGCATCATTATACTTTTAAACTTTACGCGCTGGATGTTGTTTTAAATCTTTCACCAGCGACCGACAAAGCAAAACTGGAACTGGCCATGCAGGGGCATATTTTATCCCAAGCGGAATTGGTGGGAATTTATAGCCGGGGAAATTGACAAAAAATTATTCCCAGATAGTTCAATTGGTAAAACGCCTCGCTGTTAACGAGGTTAGTGCGGGTTCGATTCCTGCCCCCAGAGCCAATCTTTTTCTTTTTTGTTTGCCTTAAACCCGGCTTTAATTTATAATACCTCTGTTTGTTTTAAATTCTATGCCCGAAGTTAAAAATCTAAAAAAACATAATCCTTATATTTCCTACATCAAAGGCTGGGCCATTATTTCCGTTATTTTAATTCATTTACTGGATTGGTCGGAAATGGGCCAACCCAAAGGCCTCCAGCCTTTTAAAGAATTGCTCTACCCCAGTGTTCTTTTTTTTATTGCCAATGCCGGCAGTGTTATTTACCTGGCGTACAGCGGCTATGACAGTTTAAAAAAGCCCACCCTAAGATTAATTCAGCGTGGTCTAGAACTAATCGGCGTTTATTTTTTATACACCCTTATAAAATTTTATATTTTTAACTTCGGCCAGGAGCCATTTTACCAGCAATTTATCGGCCAGGGTAAATTTTCTCTCACCCATCTTTTAACCCTGCAATCCTACAGCGTGCCTATTAGCATTATTTTAACCATCGGCGCGTTTTTAATTATCTCCCCGCTCTTGCTGTGGCTGGTTAGAAAAACCAAATATCCCAAATCGCTTATCGGCGTTCTTATCGCTTTGGTTTTAATTTTTAATTATGTTCTGCCTCTGCCGCAAAATACCCTCACCAATTTTCTCTATTCCAAAAATTTAATTTTATTTCCACTCTTACTCTGGCTTTTGCCCTTTTTAATGGGTTTTTATCTGGCCTTGGACGGCATGGATAAACACAAAAGGCGCTACCTAATTATTTTTGGCTTTCTGACGGCGGGCTTTTATTTTTACCTCTCCGGCCAGGGCGCGTGGCTACGGCCCTCCGGCTATATGTATCCCTTGCGGCTGTATTATATCTTTTACAGTTTTACTTTAATATATCTTTTGTTTTATCTTTTTACCTGGCTAAAAAAGTTTAACGGAAAACTGTTAAAATATGTTTTAGCCACTCTGCGCGCGCTGGGTGATTACACTTTGTCGCTGTATGTTTTGCACTGGGTGGTAATTGATTTAATTTTATGGATTTTTTATCCCAAGGGTTATTTTATCTGGCCGGGCGTAATTTTGCTTTTAGCTGTTTTTATCGGCTGGCGCCGGGAAAGGATTAAACAATACTTAGCTCTTGACTAAAA
>JBBUBK010000075.1:8249-15587 GCA_038058265.1 Patescibacteria group bacterium | reverse complement strand
GTAATTTTCTTTTCTTTAAGCCGGTCTTCCACCTTTAAAATTTGCAGATCCACAATTTTTTCAATCTGTTTTTCGCTCAAGGAATGGAAAATGATAGTTTCGTCAATGCGGTTTAAGAACTCCGGTTTAAACTGTTCGCGCAAAGCGTCCATAATTTTTTCGCGGATTTTGTCTTCATTTTTTTTCTGGCCATGATCCGGCCCAAAACCCAAGCCGCCGCCTTTATTCAAATTCAGAATCATCTGACTGCCGATGTTGGAGGTCATGATGATAACCGAGTTTTTAAAGTTAATCTTCCGGCCCTTGGCATCGGTGAGTCGGCCGTCATCCAAAATTTGAAGCATTATATTAAACACATCCGGATGCGCTTTTTCAATTTCATCAAACAACACCACGGCATAAGGCCGGCGGCGGATAATTTCGGTCAGCTGTCCGCCTTCTTCGTAGCCCACATAACCCGGGGGCGAGCCGATGATTTTGGAAACACTGTGTTTTTCCATGTATTCGCTCATATCCACCCGCACCAAAGCTTCCTCGGTGTCAAACATAAACTCAGCCAAAGCTTTGGCCAATTCGGTTTTACCCACGCCGGTGGGGCCGAGGAAGATAAAGGAACCGATGGGCCGGTTGGGTTCGGAGATGCCGGCGCGCGACCGGCGAATGGCGCTGGCCACGGCTTTAATGGCTTCATCCTGGCCCACTACCCGGGCAGATAAGCCCTTTTCCATTTGGGATAATTTGGAAGATTCGGTTTCCAGCATTTTAGACACAGGGATGCCGGTCCAACGCGCCACCACGGAGGCGATGTCTTCTTCGGTAATTTCTTCCTTAAGAATGCCGCGGGTTTTTTGAATTTCAGCCAATTTTTTCTCATCAACTTTAATGGATTTTTCCAATTCCGGAATTCGGCCGTAGCGCAACTCGGCCACTTTTTGCAAATCGCCTTTACGTTCTTCTATTTCGGCCTGCTGTTTAACACTGTCTATTTCTTTTTTATTTTTTTGAATGCGTGAAATAATTTCTTTTTCATTTTTCCACTTGGCTTCCAGCGCCGAGCTTTTTTCTTTTATATCCGCCGACTCTTTTTCTATTTTGGCCAGGCGTTCTTTGGCTTCGGTCTCTTTTTCTTTGGCCAGCGCCCGTTTTTCAATTTCAAATTTAATTAAAGACCGTTTCATTTTATCTAAATCTTCCGGCATAGACTCAATCTGCAGACGCAAAGAAGAAGCCGCTTCATCAATTAAATCAATGGCTTTATCCGGTAAAAAACGGTCGGAGATGTAGCGCTGGGAAAATTTTACCGCGGACACCAACGCGCCGTCGGTAATGCGCACACCATGGTGGACTTCGTATTTTTCTTTGATCCCGCGCAAAATGGCAACGGCGTCTTCTTCGGACGGTTCGTTGACCATGACCGGCTGAAAGCGCCGTTCTAAAGCCGCGTCTTTTTCTATATATTTTTGATATTCTTTAAGCGTGGTGGCGCCCACGGTATGCAGTTCACCGCGCGAGAGCATGGGCTTTAACATGTTGGAAGCGTCAATCGCGCCTTCGGAAGCTCCGGCGCCCACAATGGTGTGCAGTTCATCAATGAACAAAATAATTTTGCCGGCGGAGTTATTTATTTCTTTAAGCACGGCCTTAAGACGTTCTTCAAACTCCCCGCGGAACTTGGTGCCGGCCACCAACGCCCCAATATCCAAAGAAATAATATCTTTATTTTTTAAAGATTCCGGCACATCGCCGTTAACAATGCGCTGGGCCAGGCCTTCCACAATAGCGGTTTTGCCTGTGCCCGGCTCGCCGATTAAGACCGGATTATTTTTGGTCCGACGGGATAAAATTTGCATTACCCGGCGGATCTCATCATCGCGGCCGATAACCGGGTCAATTTTTTCCTGACGAGCCAAATTAGTAAGATTTTTGCCGTATTTTTCCAAAGCATTGTATTTGCCTTCCGGTTCCGGAGAATCTACCTTTTGGGATCCGCGCACACCGGCCAAAGCTTTAAGCGTGGCGTCATAGGTTAAACCAAGCGGGGATAATATGTCGCTAATGGGGTTGCGCGAAGCAAGCAGGGCGAGGAGTAAGTGCTCCACACTGATATATTCGTCGCCCATTTTTTTGGCTTCATTCGCCGCGGCCTGAAACACAAAAACCATGGCCTGGGAAAGCATCACCTGGCCCAGGCCCGAAGCAGGGGAGGCGCCAAACTGTTTGGGCAAACGGTCTATCAAACTCTGATTCTTTTCGGAAATTTTGGGCAGGTCAACGTTAAGTTTGCGTAAAACCGACACCACAATACCTTCTTCGTCAGCCAAAAGAGACGCAAAAAGATGCGGCGGTTCCACCTGGGGTTGGCCGTTTTCACCGGCAATGCCGGCCGCGCGCTGAATAGCCTCCTGGGATTTGTTGGTAAAATTTTGAGGAAACATAAAATATTATATTTATCACTCTAAGGTAGAGAGTGATAATAATATACCATATTTAAAAACTTTGTCAACCGGAGGATTTTTTTATTGACAAAAAATGCCAAAATGTTAATATCCCTCCACTGTTGCTACCAATCATTCACCAAGGAGGAGTTATGGGAAAGGAGACAACAACTTCCAGAATCACTTTCCACGTGTGTAATTGCGAGCAATACCCCCTGGTACACGGTTCTTTCCGGGTCAGCGGCATGAATGTTCTGCCCGAAGTGTTTTCTTTGTGGGCGGCACTACAGATTTTGAAAGAGTTGTGCCACACCTACAGATTCACTCAGCAGGAGACCGAGCAGATGGTGACAGAGCTTCAGGGATTGGGTTTCGTGTCTCAAGTTACTGATTACGACCGTATAGCGTTGGAGGAAATGAGGCAAAGGCAGAAAGCCGAAATGCATGGTTCCTTAAACGATTATCGTCTGCTGGGCGATAGTCATAAGAACAACTAGCCTCTGCTAAAGAGGCCTAACCGCCCCCGCCGACTTCGCGGGGGTTTTAATTTTGTAAAATATCCCTTTTCTGTTATAATATACGGACTTAATATGATTTTCTTAGGCGTTAAAATTGACAGCTTAAATTTATCTCAATCCCTGCTAAAAACAAGGGAATTTTTAAATTCCGCGGGGCAGTATAAAATTTTTACACCCAATCCGGAAATGATTGTAAAAGCGCAAAAAGATGAATATTTTAAAAAGGTTTTAAACGAGGGCGATTTAAATTTGTGCGATGGTTTTGGCTTAAGTTTGTTTTCCGGCGCGCCTCGGGTAACAGGCGTGGATTTTATGTTAAAACTTTGCGCTTTAGCCCAGGAGCAGGGGAGAAGTATTTATTTACTCGGTTCGGGTAAAGATGAAGTGGTTAAAAAAACCGCGGATGAATTAATTAAAAAATTTCCTAATTTAAAAATCGCGGGGTATGACAAAGGCCCTGTCATATCTGAAAATATCCTCGGCTGTCATTCTGAACGAAGTGAAGAATCTCTGTCCGGTGGCCAAAACAAACGGACAGAGATCCTTCGCTACGCTCAGGATGACAATGCTCTACAAAAAATAAACTCCACCGGCGCCGAAATTCTCTTTGCTGCTTTTGGCATGGGTAAACAAGAAAAATGGATCGCGGAAAACTTGCCCAAAATGCCCGGCGTTAAAATTGCCGTAGGTGTGGGCGGAGCTTTTGATTACCTTTCCGGTGTTGTGCCTAGGGCCCCTGGATTTATGCGCGCCATTGGGTTAGAATGGTTGTATCGGCTGATTAAACAACCCGGCCGTCTCCCCAGGATTTTTAATGCGACTGTTAAATTTATCTATTTGATTTTAAAAAATAAAATATGATTGTTCGTACACGTTTTGCTCCCAGTCCCACCGGATATTTACACGTGGGCGGATTGCGCACCGCGCTCTACGCCTATCTTTTGGCCAAACAAAATAAAGGGCAGTTTTTATTGCGGATAGAAGACACCGATCGTGAGCGTTTTGTGGCCGATGGAACTTTAAATATTTTAAAATCTCTTTACTGGGCGGGTATCATTCCCGATGAAGGGGTAAAACTTGACGCTGATGCTTCCGGTGAAAACCAAATAATTCAAGAAGGTAAAAAAGGGTCATACATCCAATCCGAACGATTGGAAATTTATCAAAAATATGCCCAGGAGCTGGTGGCCAAGGGTCATGCTTATTATTGCTTTTGCAGCAGCGAACGGTTAACCGCTTTGCGGGAACAACAAAGCCGGCTTAAACAACCCACCAGTTATGATGGGCTTTGCGCCCAAATTAACCCCCAGGAAGCCCAAAAAAGGGCTCTGGCCGGGGAGAAATGCGTTATCCGCCTGAAGATGCCAAAAGCCGGTGAAACCTCGTTTAAGGACTTAATTAGGGGTTCTATTAGTGTAGAAAACAAACTAGTGGACGACCAGGTTATTATCAAATCCGATGGCTACCCGACCTATCATTTAGCCGTAGTGGTGGATGATCACTTGATGGAAATAACTCATGTGGTGCGCGGTGAGGAATGGATTTCCAGCACCCCCAAGCATCTTCAGCTTTATGAATATTTTGGTTGGAAACCGCCGCAGTTTGCGCACCTGCCACTACTTTTAAATCCGGATAAATCCAAGTTGAGTAAACGCCAGGGCGATGTGGCCGTGGAGGATTACCGCCAAAAAGGATACTTGCCGGAGGCCATCCTTAACTTTGTGGCGTTCTTGGGTTGGAACCCTGGTGATGATCGAGAAATTTTTTCGCTTAAAGAATTAATTAAAGAATTTAGTTTGGAAAAAGTGGGCAAAGCCGGGGCCGTGTTTAATTTGGAAAAGTTGAATTGGTATAATAAAGAATATTTGAAAAGATTAACTGATGAAGAATTGGTAAAATTAGCCATGCCTTTTTTAGAAAAAAAGATAGGAGATAGGAGATACGAGATAAGTGAGCTGGCCAAGATTATTGCTCTAGAAAAAGAGCGGGTGACCACTTTGGCCGAACTTCCGGAGGCCTTGAGTTTTATTTTTGACCTGCCCAAATATCCGAGTGACCTTTTGGTCTGGAAGAAGAGCTCGGCCGAAGAAGTAAAAAAGGTTCTGCCGGAACTGTCCGAGGTGCTGAACAAAATTAGTGTTCAAGCTTGGACCAAAGAGAAACTGGAACAAAAAGTAGGGGAGTGGACTAAAGAAAACAACTACTCCAACGGGGCGGTGCTTTGGCCTTTGCGCGTCTCTGTTTCCGGACAAGACAAATCTCCCGGGCCGTTTGAAATTATGGAAGCGTTGGGAAAAGAAGAAAGCTTAACGCGACTTGGTACAGCCCTGTCAAAAATGGTATAATACTTTCATGAAACTCAAAATATTCTTAGCGACTATTTTTATTCTCGCGGGATTAATCTCCGGTCCTATTTTAGTACACGCGCAAGACACCGGTGGAAACACCGAGGAAATTACCGAGCTCAATAAACAAATCGCCGGGCGCAAGGATAAAATCAAGGAATTGGAAGACACCATCGCCAAGTATAAAAAGAATATTGAAATAAAACAAACCGAGGGTGTTTCCCTAAGAAATCAGTTAAGCATTTTGGATAACCATCTGGCGCAAATTGAGGCCGACATAGAAATGACCCGGGCCAAAATCAGCGAAGCCCAGTTGGAAATAGAAGCCCTGCAATTATCCATCGCCGACAAAGAAGCCGTCATCGCTAAGCAGAAAAAAATTATCGTCAAACTGGTACAGGGTATTCATGCCGACGACCAAAAAAATTATCTGGAAATTCTGCTAACCAACGACAGCTTTGCCGATTTTTACAACCAGGTTAAGTACTTGGAGAATGTTTATACCGACCTGGGCCGGTCGGTAAAAACCTTGCGCCTCTCCAAAGAAGAACTGGACGCCAAAAAACTTCAAGTGGAAAACCGTAAAAAAACTTACGAGGATTTAAAAAAACAACTGGATGACAGGCGCCAGGATCTCACCGAACAAACAACGGAAAAACAAAACGTGCTTACGCTAACTAAGTCCTCGGAAATGCGCTTCCGCACGCTCATGGACAGTTTAAAAAAACAATACCAAATAATTGAAAGCGAAGTGCGTTCTTATGAAGACCAGGTGCGCCGTAAGCTGGAACAGCAAAACCGCGCCGGGGATTTGGGCAACGGCTCTTTTGATTGGCCGCTCGGCGGCCGTTACATCACCGCCACTTTTCACGACCCGGAGTATCCTTTTCGCCGCGTCTTTGAACATAGCGGCATAGACATCCGCGCTGCCCAGGGCACCCCCATTAGGGCTTCTTCGGCCGGTTACGTGGCTCGGGCCAAACGTTGCTCCACGGCTTCTTGTTACAGTTATATTTTGCTTGTGCATAGTGGCAATCTCTCCACGCTCTACGGACACCTTAGCCAAATTTCCGTGGCCGAAGACCAATTTGTGGGCCGGGGAGATATAATAGGTTATACCGGCGGTACGCCGGGCACTGTAGGCGCCGGGCCGTTTGTTACCGGCCCGCATCTGCATTTTGAAGTCCGGCTCAACGGCATCCCGGTCAATCCTTTAAATTATTTAGGAAATTAAAGCTATGTCCAAAAAACTTAAAATTGCCGTCCTTATGGGCGGGCCGTCGGCCGAGCGGGCCATCTCGCTTATCACCGGAAAAGCTATTTTTGAAAACTTAAACCGTAAAAAATATGACGTCTCTTGGGTAGAGATGACCAAAGAAAATAAATTTGAATTAAAAACGAAAACCGGCCAAAGATTTTTGGACTTGCAAAACAAAGACCGCAAATTGTTTGATTGTATTTTTATCGCTCTCCATGGTTCGCCTGGAGAAGACGGTAAAGTGCAGGGGATGCTGGAGATGCTGGGTATTCCGTACACCGGTCCCAACACCTTATCCAGCGCCCTCGCCATGAACAAGATCTTCGCGGCGCAAATTTATTTTGCCAATGGCTTGCCGCATCCGGAATTTATACATCTTAAAAAAGACGGCTGGAAAGATTATAAAAACCATGTGCTTAAGGATGTCCGCCTAAAAATTGGCTATCCGGCCGTAATTAAACCCGTGGATCAAGGGTCGGCCGTGGGCGTTTCCATTGTTAAAAATGAAAAGGAGTTAATAAAAGCCATCAACACCACCATTAAAAAATTTCCCTGGCTCATGGTTCAAAAATTTATTAAAGGCCAGGAGGCCACCTGCGGAGTGCTGGAAAAAAATGGGCAGATTTTTGCCTTGCCACCCACGCACATTATTGCCAACAAAGGCGAATTTTACGATTACAAATCCAAATATTCCAAAGGCGGGTCCACGCACATCTGCCCGGCCGACTTTTTGCCGGAAATTAATGAACAACTTCAACATTTGGCGATTCTTTCGCACAAAG
>JBBUBK010000075.1:0-8149 GCA_038058265.1 Patescibacteria group bacterium | reverse complement strand
TGCCCGAAGCGGCGGGTAAAATGGGTATAGAATTTCCGGAGATGTTGGATTTAATTATTAAAGCGGCATTGTAAATTAAAATAAATAATAAAATGTATTATTTATATATTTTAAAATGTTCCGACGGCACGCTTTACACCGGCATCACGGTGGACTTAAAGCGGCGAGTAGGGGAGCACAACACCTCAAAACTCGGCGCCAAATATACCAGGAGCCGTAGGCCGGTTAAACTTGTTTATTCCAAAAAATTCCGTAATCGATCGCTAGCAACCAAGGCGGAAACGGAGATGAAGGGGTTGTCGAGAAGAAAAAAATTTAATATAATAAAAAAATAATTTCTAATTTATTTTATGTACAAAATCCTAATCGCTTTCATAGTAGTTTTACTTATCGGTGGGGGAGTGGTGGTGGAATTAAAGAAAAGAGCCAAAGAAAAGGCGCTTAACCAAGAAATACCAGCCGTGACAGAGGAAAACAAGACAGAAATACCGGCCACAACCACAGATGAATATAATTTAAACACTTTAGACACTAGCGTGGCGCCGGAGGCCAGCTCCACCACTTCTACGCCTAATTTATTAACTAAAAAAGAATCTATGCCAGTGGTAAAAATAGAAACAAACAAAGGCGACATTACCATAGAACTGTTTGCGGACGACGCGCCTAAGACCGCGGAGAATTTTGTAACTCTGGCCCAGAAGGGTTTTTACGATGGCGTAATATTCCACCGAGTAATTAAGGGCTTTATGATTCAAGGCGGCGACCCTACCGGAACTGGCCGGGGCGGGCCAGGATATCAGTTTGCCGACGAATTAAACCCGCAAACCGCCTCGTATAAACGTGGCTATGCGCGCGGAACCGTGGCCATGGCCAATTCCGGCCCCAATACCAATGGCAGTCAGTTCTTTATTATGCACCAGGATTACCCTTTGCCCAACGCTTATACCATCTTTGGCAAGGTAACTAAGGGCATGGAAGTGGTGGATGCCATTGCGAGCTCCCAGATCGATTCTAACGATAAACCCCTGGAAAACATGGTAATGAACAAGGTTGTGGTGGAATAGCTTGACTTTTGGGTGATTTTGTGCTATACTATAACCCTACATATTTTACCAGCAAACCTCGTCGAGTTTCGTCGGTGAAACTTTCTGTATACTTTATTCAAAAAATTATTTTCTTATTATGACTGGTACTATTAAAACCATCATTGTTGAGAAGAATTTTGGCTTCATCACCCCGGAAGATGGCGCGAAGGATGTTTTCTTTCATGCCACCTCCTTGGTCGGTGTGGAGTTTTCCGCTTTAAAACAGGGCGACAAAGTGTCGTTTGATGTGGAAGAGTCGGATAAGGGTCCCCGCGCTGTCAACGTGACCGTGGCCGCCTAATAATTCTCTAGACATTAAAAAACCCTTTGGTGAAAGCCGAAGGGTTTTTTGTTTGTTATTTTTATTCTTTTTCACCTGAGTGAAATCGCTTATGGATGTCTTTTAAATGCGGATTGGTGACATGAGTATAAATCTGAGTGGTGACGATGTTTTTGTGCCCTAAAAGTTCCTGCACCGAGCGCATATCCGCGCCATGAGATAGTAAATCGGTGGCAAAACTGTGACGCAGAGTGTGTGGCGTAGCTTCCACCGGCAAGCCGGCCATCATGGTGTATTTACGTACCAAACGCTCTATGGAACGCGGCGTGAGCCGGTGTTCGTCGTCTTCTTTATCAGGCCGGTAATTAACAAAAAGGGGAGTGTACATATCCCGACGGGTTTTAAGATAGTTAGAAAGACACCTTAACGCTCGTTCGGAGAAATAAATTACCCGCGTGGATCCGCCTTTACCACTGATAGATAATTCCTGGTCGGAAAATTTTCCCTCGCGTAAATTTTTAATATTAAACTGTCGCATATTAAGCGACGTCAATTCCGAGACCCGCATCCCGGTAGAGAAGAGGATCTCCAAAATGGCCCTGTCGCGTTTACCGTCTGGAGTATTGCCGTCGGGCATGGAGAGCAGTTTTTCTATCTGATCAAATTTTAGAAATTTTATGGCTTTATCTTTATCCGTTAATTTTGGCAATTTTATTTTGTCCGAAGACAAAGAGACAATGTCTTTCTCGGAAAAATATTTTAAAAGGTTCCTTAAAGCGATTAAATAATAGTTTTGGGTAGTCTTCTTGAGGTATTGACCGTCTCGTTCGCCTTTTTTACGAGATAAGTAGAGGCGATAGTCCCAAATATGCTCCGGGGTAAGTTCGTGGGGTTTTAAACCATCCAAGCCCTTGGACTTCATCCAAACCTTAAAAACTCTGAGGAAGTTATCATAATTACGGGTAGAGAGAGGGCTTAATCCTTTTTCCACTTCACAATAATCTAAATAGTTAGGAATGTGTTTGATAATAGGGGTGGTTGACCGGTTCATAGGCCTACTGGCTAATTTGGCTTATTTAGATGTATGACGCCTCTTAAGGTATATTATGCGAAGTTGAATATTTGGCGGGGCAAGTTCTTCTACTTCCAAAATACCCTCTCCCCGTAGCGCAGGTCAATATACTCGCGTGGATTATTATCGCGCAGAATTATTTTTAAATTAGCAATTTGATTTTCTAAGTCTCCGGACGGATTAACATACAACCGCCAAGGCAAATTGGTATAAACGGTTAAACCGGCGCTGGGCTGGTCCAAAGTGAAGTATTTGACCCCGGCTATCCCCCGCTTTTCCAGCGCCCCATACCAATCTATGGCCGAATTGATAAGTCCGGCCGGCAAAACATCCGTTTGTTTGTCATTTAATCGCGGCTCACGCAGATCAAACACCAAAGGAAAGGCGCCGTAATCTTTTTTTATTCTTTTAAAATCCGGGATATGTTCTAAGGGTGTGCTGGTGGCGCTGGCAGACACAAGAAAAACCTTGGTGGAAGTGGCGGTGCTGGTGGCCGTGGATGTAATTTCGGTCAGTGCGGCCGGTTTGTACTCCGAAACGCCAACCTGGCTTAAATACTTAACCACATTGCCCTCTTTGTCCAAAAGGTAATAACTTTGTCCGTTATCATAGATAATGGACGAAATTTTTTCTTCTATATTAATACTTAATTGTCCGGGGAAAACTTTTTTGACTTCTACTCCGTTAAGCGAATATTGTTTTAGCAGACCATTTTTTATTTTGCCCGCGCTGACCAAAAAATAATTATTGGCCGGCATCAGTTTGGAGCCGGTTAAATAATTGTCCCAAACATGTTGATTTATTTCCTCCTGTTTAATTATTTTTAAACCTTCAAAAGAAACGATGTTGATTCTAAAATACGGTAAATAAATCATCATGCCCAGCCAGGCCACCACCACCGCGCTCAAAAGCCAAGCGGTAAGTTTGGCGCGCCAATTGCCTTTTACTTTTTTCCAGGGGTTAACATAAACTCTGGCGACGGGCGGTAAACTATATTGTATTACCCGCCTCTTCGCTCCACCTTTAAACAAATCAAAAAACCTCTGGCGCCAACCGCGCTTGGGTTTATATTGCCGGTAATTGGAGGGGTTATAATAGTGCCTCATCTTATTTTACTATCCGCGGTAAAAGCGGATTAATTCGATCCACAATTTCGTAATTGATGGTGCCGGCGATGACTGCCAGTTCATCCGCGCTGACTTTAACGCGGCCAATAGAGCCAAGAAGTGTGGCCTTGTCCCCCACCTTAACTCCCGGAATTCCGCTGATATCCACCATGGTTAAATTCATACAAATCCGCCCGCGGACCGGACAGCGCGCCCCGCGAATAATTACCTCGGCCTCGTTGGAAAAACGCCGGTCATAACCGTCAAAATAGCCTACGGGCAAAATAGCCAGTTTGGTGGGTCTGGAGGTAATAAAAGTGCTTCCGTAGCCTATTTTAGAGCCTGTTTTAAGGGTTTTTAGCTGAATCACGCTAGTTTGCCAGGAAAGTACCGGTTTGAGGTTTATAAGGCGTTTTAAGTCGTTATTGGGGTAGAGGCCATAAAGGCCCAGGCCCAAGCGGACAGCGTTAAAATTGGCCTCCGGATAGACTAGCGAGGCGGCCGAACAAGCCATGTGTTTTAAAGGAATCTTCCAGCCATCAGCCGTTAATTCCTGAATTGTTTTGTCAAAAATCTGATGCTGTTTTTGAGTGTAAACAACATCGTCTTCGCTGGAAGCAAAGTGGCTAAAAATTCCTTCTATGTCCAAAAATTTATATTTTTTAATTTGGGCCATAAATTCCACGGCCTCATCCGGCAAAACGCCCACGCGCGCCGCGCCAGTGTCTATTTTAAGGTGGCATTTTACTTTTTGTCCCGCCCTCTCCCCGGCTTTGTTTAACTCCTTGGCCTGATCCAAACGATACAGCGGAAAAATTATTTTATTTTTAGCGGCGAGCAATAATTTTTTCTGATCCAATTCGTAAAAACTTAAAATCATCACCGGTTTTTTAATTTTATTTTTTTTAAGTTCCAGCGCTTCATCCAAATTAACCACGCAGAGCCGATCCGCCTCCGGACTTTGATCCACAATTTTAGCTACTTCCAAAAAACCGTGGCCGTAGGCGTTGGCCTTTACCACGGGCATGATTAAAACCCGCGAACCCAGGTGTTGGCGGAATTGTTTAAGATTATGTTTGATGGCTTTGGAATCAACTTCTACCCAGGTAAGCATAGATTTGTTCGCCCTTAGAAATTATAAATTACGTCCTTTCTCTCCACCACAATGGCCCAACCATGGCGCCGAGCGTAAGTAAAAAGTTTTTTATTGGGGTTAAAACAAATGGGCTTGTCCACTAGTTTTAAAACCGGCACATCACCCTCTGTGTCCCCTACTCCGATAGAGCCTTTTAAACTTAAATTAAATTTTTTTACTAAATATTTTAACATCCGGTCTTTGTGGTCAATCATATCCGAATCAATAGTCTGACCTGTAAACTTTCCGTTTTTGCCAATGGCAAACAACCGGCCGTAAAATTGATCAAAACCCAACTCGCGGCAAAACTCCCCCACAATTTCTTTATAGGAATGAGAAATGGCGATAAGATAATAATTTTTCTTTTTTAATTCGCGGAGCAGGTCGCGGGTGTAGCGATAAACCCGACTTTTATGAAAAGCCACCACTTGTTTAATAACTTTTTTACATCTTCTAAAATCTTTGCCCTTAATGGTGATCATAAAAGCGACGGCCACTTTGTCTATATATTTTTGGTAGATGTCTTTGCGATTGAGCCATCTTTCAAACTCTTGGGCGTAAATTTTACGGGTAGAAGCTGGAAAAATACCCTCCTGAATCAGGGCGTCAATAAACTCCACCATTAAACTGGAACGGAAAATGGTGCCGTCAATGTCAAAAATAGCTACTTTGCGCATAGATTATTTACCCATCACTTTAAACCCGGTATATTTCTGCAGGGCCTTGGGAATGCCGATAGTGCCGTCGGGACGCTGATGATTTTCCACCAAAGCCAAGGGGAAACGGCTTAAAACCACGGCCGTACCATTGAGAGTGTGAACAAAGTCGCTGCCGCCGTCTTCTTGGCGATATTTAATATTAAGCCGGCGCGCTTGATAGTCGGTGCAATTGCTGGTGGAAGTGATTTCACCGTAATCACCCTGTTTTTTACCCTCGCCTCTCATGACCATAAAGGCTTCCAGGTCGTACTTACGGTAGGCCGGACCGCCGAGGTCACCACTGGCAATATCAATGACGCGATACGGGATTTCCAAACCGTCCACAATTTCTTTTTCTATGGCTAAAAGTTCCCGGTGTAATTTTTCACTTTCTTCCGGCTTACAGTAAATGAACATCTCCAGCTTGGTAAATTGATGGACGCGATAAAGGCCTTTGCTGGTTTTACCATAAGCCCCAGCTTCGGTGCGGAAGCAATGCGACAGCGCGGCGTATTTTTTGGGTCCCTTGGATAAATCCAAAATTTCATTGGCATGATAACCGCCCATGGTAATTTCGGCTGTGCCGATTAAACTTAAATCCGTGCCTTCCACGGAATAAACTTGCGTTTCCGGTCCGCGTGGATTAAAACCGATGCCGAGTAAAATTTCATTTTTGGCCACATCCGGCGTTTCCATGAGTTCAAACCCATGCTTTTCCAAAACATCCATGCCGTAATTGATAAGCGCCTGATTGAGCCTAACTAGTTTGTTTTTACAAAAATAAAATTTGGGGCCGGCTACTTTGGTGCCGCGTTCAAAATCAATCAGGTCCAGGTCGGTCATTAAAGTCTCATGGTCCTTGGGGTCAAAATCAAACCCGCCCTTTTGTTTGCTGGTATAAACTACTTTAAAATCCTCTTCACCGCCTATAGGCGCGGCTGGATGAGTTAGGTTTGGAACTTTGAGCCAAATTTCTCTAAGGTCACTTTCTACCTGCGACAGTTCGGCTTCTACCTGTTTAATTTCCTCCCCCACCGCGCGCATTTTGGTAATCTCCGCTTCACTGGGCTTGCCTTTGGACTTTTGATTGCGCAGGGCGCGTTTTTCTTCGGCTAATTTTAACAAATCGCGGCGTTTTTCATCCAAGGCCAGCAAAGCGCCGACGTTCACTTTAACTTGTCGGTCCTGACAATTTTTTTCCACTAACTTTTTATTTTCCCGGATAAATTTTAAATCGAGCATAGGTTTAAATTATTATTTATAGTTGTCATCCTGAGCGGAGCGAAGGATCTTTGTCTTAATTGGACACCGGCCAGAGATTCCTCACATTCGTTCGGAATGACAGGCGGTTTTAGTAATCTATATATTTTTTTAAAAGTTTTAAATTATCTCTAAGACATTTTTTATTTAAAGGCAATAAATCTTTTTTAAGCGCCTGTTGAATAGTAAACCAACCGTGGTCCCGGGTTTCGGCATCGGCGGTTTGGAATCGGCCGGATTTAATTTTACAAATATAAACCACCATAAACACGCGATAATTAGCTTTCTTTTCGTTGTGTGTACCACCATAAATACCACTAAGCTGTTCCAACGGTTCAATTGTATATCCTGTTTCTTCTTTTATTTCCCGCTTAACGCAGGCCAGCACACTCTCAAAACCATCCACTGCGCCGCCGGCAAATTCCCATTTTTTATCAAAATCCAGTCGGTGATCGCGCCGCATGGTTAAAAGCATCCGTCGATTTTTTACCACCAAGCCCCCGGCCACCAAAACATGTTTTAAACCATACTGGCGGGTCAAAAAAAATTTTAAACGGATAATCGTTTGGCCGCGATGGCTCACCCTGTTCTTTTCCAGCAGCGGCAATTGGGCAAAAGTTTTTTTAAGCGGTGGATAATAAAAAATCGCGTCATAACCCATTCCCTCCTGATGCTGGCCAATAATTTTGGTGGTAATTTGGCCTTTTACCAATCCTTTAAAAATAGCCGTAAAATCTTTTTTGGGGTCATAAAAAACCGCGGTGGTCTGAAAGTAAGCCCCTCTTTTATTTTTAGGTACGCCTTTTAATAAAACTAAAATCTTTTTATTACGCTCTTTGGCCGTATTTCCAAAACGTTTGGCCCTGACCCCGGGCTCACCTTTTAAATAATCCACGCCAAAAGCGGTGTCTTCGGCAATGGTGGGCAAACCGCTTTTTTGGGCAAAAACTTTAGCTTTGTATAGAGCGTTTTCCCAAGTAGTGCTAAACGGCTCCGGCACTTCCATTTTATCCAATTTTAAATCTTTAAGATTAACAAATACAAAATTCAAATCCTCAAATTCGGCAAAAAATTCGGCGAACTTCCCTAGGTTAGTGGTGGCAATTAAAATTTTGGTCATGGCTGTTTTAACTTGGAACTTTTATAAATTTCCGGCAGATAGGGCGCCAGCCGCACGATTTGTACATGCTCATCTATTTCCTCGGCCAAACGGTCCACAAAGGCTCTCTGATCATACCCCAAGGCCACTATGTCCGGCTTCTCCTCGGCAATAGCCTGGTACCTATCTTCCACACAACCCAAACGCACTTTGTCGGCGATATTTAAGGCCATTACATTTTTAAGACGGGTATTTTCATCAAACTGGGGCGATTTGCCTTTGACCTCACACACCACCATGTCGCGCGCCACCACCACAATTAAAAAATCACCGTATTCCCTGGCCTGTTTAAATAGGTGTAAATGCCCCTCGTGGATAATATCAAAAGTGCCAAAAACGATTACTTTAGTCATA
>JBBUBK010000074.1:0-3360 GCA_038058265.1 Patescibacteria group bacterium | reverse complement strand
GCCCAGATTGTTTCTTTATTAAAATCACCCTGAAGCTCAATGGCCCCGGATTTTGTATTATAAATAATTATTTGGTTGTTATTTTTTTTCTTTTTCATAAGGTAAGATGTCCACGAGCAATATTATATACTAAATTATCCCTTGGATCAAGGGATAATTTAGTTTTGCTTTTGTCTACATCGTTTTATTTACTCTTCCCTTCAATAATCTGTTGCGCCACGTTATTCGGCACATCGGCGTAATGGGAAAATTCCATGTTGGAACTGGCCCGGCCCTGGCTCATGGAGCGAAGCGAGGTGACGTAACCGAACATGCTGGCGAGGGGCACAATGGCGTGTACTACCTTCATCTGGCCGCGGTCGGTCATTTCCTGAATCTGTCCGCGCTTGGCATTAAGATCACCAATGACATCGCCCATAAATTGTTCCGGGGTGATTACTTCCACTTTCATAATCGGTTCCAAAATCACCGGGTTGGCTTTGCGGCAAGCGGATTGAAAAGCCATAGAGCCGGCCATTTTAAAAGCGATTTCCGAAGAATCCACTTCGTGGTAAGAACCATCGTAGCAGGCCACCTTAATATCCACCACCGGGTAGCCGGCTTGGATGCCGCGAGTGAGGCCTTCTTTAATACCTTTTTGAATTGCCGGCAAATATTCGCGCGGAATTACACCGCCCTTAACTTCATCCAAAAATTCGTAACCAACACCGCGCTCCTGCGGTTCCACTCTTAGCCAGCAGTGGCCATACTGGCCGCGGCCGCCCGACTGCTTAATATATTTTCCTTCAGCTTCAGCCGTGGTTTTAATGGTTTCTTTGTAAGCCACCTGCGGGGCGCCCACATTGGCCTCCACTTTAAACTCGCGCTTCATGCGGTCCACAATAATATCCAAATGAAGTTCGCCCATGCCGGAAATAATCGTCTGCAAAGTTTCTTCATCGGTGTGGATTCTAAAAGTCGGGTCCTCTTCGGCGAGTTTCTGCATGGCCATACCGATTCTTTCCTGGTCGGCTTTAGTTTTAGGTTCAATCGCCACCGAAATAACCGGTTCCGGAAAAATAATTTTTTCCAGCACAATAGGCTTGTCCTCGTCACAAAGAGTGTCGCCGGTCGTAGTGGCCTTAAGGCCGATGGCCGCGGCAATTTCTCCGGCGAAAACTTCGGTCACATCTTCGCGGTGGTTGGCGTGCATCCGCACGATGCGCCCCAAACGCTCTTTTTGGCCATTAGAAGAATTAAAAATGTAACTGCCGGCGGAAATTTGGCCGGAATAAACGCGGAAGAAAATAAGACGGCCGACAAACGGATCAGTGGCCACTTTAAAAGCCAAAGCGGAAAATGGTTCATTATCGTCGGCTTTGCGGAATTCTTCCGCTTCAGTATTAGGATTAATACCCTTTACCGGAGGCAAATCTGTCGGGGCTGGCAAATACCAAACTACGGCATCCAAAACAAACTGCACACCAATATTAGAGAGCGCCGCGCCGGCCAGGACCGGATAAATTCCACCCTTCAAAACCAAACCGCGAATAGCGATACGAATTTCTTCAATGGTAAAGGTTCCGCCATTTAAATATTTAGCGGTCATTTCGTCGCTGGCTTCTGCGGCTTTTTCCATGAGCTTAGCGCGATGTTCTTTTACCAAATCCTTCATGTCCTCGGGCACGGGAATCTCCACGATATTTTCGCCGTTTTTACCGTCAAATTTAAAGGCTTTTTCTTCTATTAAATCCACAATGCCGGATAAAGTGCCTTCCGCGCCGATAGGTAATTGAATCGCCACGGCATGTTTGGAAAGTCGCTCCTGGATGGAGGCTAAACTGGAATAAAAATCCGCGCCCACTTTATCCATTTTATTGACAAAGGCCAAACGCGGCACATTGTATTTGTCGGCCTGATGCCAGACGGTTTCGGATTGAGGTTCCACGCCCTGGGAGCCATCAAACACAGCCACCGCGCCATCCAAAACACGCAGGGAACGCTCTACCTCCACGGTAAAATCCACGTGGCCCGGAGTATCAATTAAGTTAACGCGATGACTTTTCCAGAAACAAGTGGTGGCGGCGGAAGTAATGGTGATACCGCGTTCTTTTTCCTGTTCCATCCAGTCCATTTCAGCGGCGCCTTCGTGCACCTCGCCGATTTTGTGTTTTTTGCCGGTGTAAAACAAAATGCGCTCGGACACGGTGGTTTTGCCGGCATCGATGTGCGCCATGATGCCGATGTTGCGTGTTTTATCCAATGAAAATTCACGGGGCATATATTGAGATTATTTCTTTTTAGAAGAGAAACGCGCGAAGTGGGCAAAAGCCTTGTTGGCTTCGGCCATGCGCATCACATCATCGTAACGCTTAATGGCGTCACCGATGCCCTGAGAAGTTTCGGCCAGCACGGTAGCCAGGCGTTCATACATGGGCTGGCCTTTTTTATTTCTGGCCGCTTCTATAATCCAGCGGAAAGCCAAAGAATTCTGGCGTTCACCGCGCACCGGCATCGGCACCTGATAGTTGGCGCCACCCACCCGGCGGGAACGGACTTCCAATTGAGGCTGGACGGTTTTAACCGCTTCCTCAAACACCGTCAGTGGATTCTTTTTGGTGGTGGCGGCAATTTTATCAAAGGCATCATAAACAATGCCCTGAGCCACGCTTTTTTTACCGTTTAACATTACATAGTTAATAAACTTGGCCAAGGTGACATTGCCAAATTTAGGATCTGGTTTAATTATTCTTTTAACAGATTTTTTTCCACGCATATTTTTAAAGTCAAATAAAAATTATTTCTTGGCCGCTTTCGGTCTCTTGGAACCATAAACACTGCGGCCGCGGCGGCGACCTTCTATACCCTGGGTATCATAAACACCACGCACGATGTGATAGCGCACGCCCGGCAGATCTTTTACTCTGCCACCGCGAATAAGCACAATAGAATGCTCTTGCAAATTGTGGCCTTCGCCCGGAATGTAAGCGATAACTTCCATGCCGTTGCTAAGGCGCACTTTGGCCACCTTGCGCAAAGCCGAGTTTGGCTTTTTGGGGGTGGTGGTGTAAACCTTGGTGCAGACTCCGCGCTTAAAGGCAGTGCCTTTGGCGAAGACGGTCTTGCGGCGGTGCAGGTTATCTATGGTAAACTGCAGAGCCGGGGTTAAACTCTTGCGAACTTTGGGATGGCGGCCTTTGCGCACCATCTGGTTTAAAGTAGGCATAATGACGATAATTTATGAATTTAGATTTAAAATATTGGATCCGCCAAAGGCGGATTTGTTACTCCCATCAAAATTCCCTTCTCCGCCATAGGCGGATTGTGAATTTTGGGCGAGTAACAAAAAAGCTGACCTAGATAAAATCAGCCACGATTTTT
>JBBUBK010000073.1:11858-16869 GCA_038058265.1 Patescibacteria group bacterium | reverse complement strand
TTATGCGTAATAGCGAAAAGCCATATATTTTTGGTAATTTGCTGTTAGCGGTCGAGCGTAACTTTAATTTAAAAAATTACAATCATATGAATGAAGGAAGAGAACAACCTCCGATGCCTAAGTCGCCAGAAGTAGAGCGAGTTGAATTTTCGTCGCCTCTCATAAAGGAATACGGTGGACAAATCACAACTGCACTTACTGAAGCTGATTCAAAATTTAGAGAAGATCTAAAAATACTAGATGAGGCGGAGAAGGATAAAAACGGTCACGTCAATCTATCAACTGCACAAAAGGCGACGAAAATTCAACAGGCAGCATTGGAAGATTTGGCATTATATCTTGGCAAGCTAACTGAAGATGTTGATAAGCACAGCAAATCCATAGGATACGGAATAACATATTTCTAATTTGCTATAAGGATATATACCAAAAATATATGGCCGCCTGTGAGGGCGGCCATTGCTTTTCGCTACAACGCATAACACGGCGTATGCGGCTCTGCGGGGACGGAAAATTTATACGATTTTTTCTACAAACTAAAAACCACCCGTTAGGGTGGTTCTTAGTGTGGAGCCAAGGGGTATCGAACCCCTCTATCCGAGTGTCAAGCACGGAATCCTCACCGTGAGGTGGCCCCTCAAACTCCACGAGGAATATTATATAACTTTTTTACAAAAAAAGAAAGACCGAGAGGTTATCTCGGAATTTCAGGGTTTTGATAGGTTCCGTGCTTGACGATAGTAGTATACCAAATCTACATGGTTTGTCAAGGTCGCTTGTCCACAGGTAGAAAAAATCGTATTTTCCGCCCCGCGCCGCTCAAATTGCCGATTTTCCATATATCTGATATGATTTAAGGAGAAAATCGGCAACTTCGCATACGCCGATACGTTAGGCGAAATAAAATTTTTATACTTTTTGTTTTTTTGTGATTGAAGTGATTGACGAGGGGGGGGCGAATGTGACGATTATTATGTAAAAATGTATTTTAAAATTTCTTATGAAACTATTAGAAGTATTAGACAATGAAGTGGTGACAATGGATGACTACCCTATACATGATTTGCGCGATGGTGATAGTGTAATCATAAAGTTATATTTCAGTATTTTCCAAAAAGGGTGTGCTCACATTATTGCCAGAATTATTTTAATACCCAAGGAGTTGCTACTCGCGGTATTTGATGAAAAAATTAAGAAAATATTTACGAATTTTGAAAAGAAAAATCCGCAAGTAAAATATTTTGCGTTGGATGGCAACCACCGAACTACTGCCGCGTCACTCACAAAATCTAAAATTCCGGCTATGCTCTTTGAAAGTGACAAGGATTGCAAAGACGTACAAAAATTAAATGATACCGCGGGAGTATTTAGACACTATACAAATAACACGCTTAACGAGTGTGTTCTTGAACTAAAAGATCATTTTTTGAAAATTGAGCAATTTTATACCGTGACAGAAAAAACCAAAAGAATGGCTGAAGATATATCAATAGACATGCCTCAATATATGCGGGATAGCTTTAACCAAAAATAGCATGCCAATTGAACGAATTTGCCTTTTTAAGCGAAAAAAAATACTTAGTTTCTATCTCTTGACAACATATAAACTAAAATAAAGAATGGTTTGTTTACAGGACGACCAACATACCAAAATCGTGAAAATACCCACATTTTCATTGTTTTTCACGGTTATCTTGACAAAAGAGTGAAAAAAGTGTATAATAGGGTCATCTTGCTCAATATTCATATACTCTACAAATATGCCAAAAACATTGCATATCTTTAACGCGATCTCAAACTTAAGAGAACGTTATTATACCGCGGCAGTGGGCAAGCAGGCGTTGTTAAAATTGCTGAGCGAAGCGGAAGTAGCCGAACAGGTATACAACTCTAACGCTATTGAAAATAGCACTCTTACTCTAGAAGAAACTGAGAAGATACTTTTGCAAATAGACTTGGACAGGTATATTACTGAAAGGGAAATTTTTGAAGCAAAAAATTTAGCGCGAGTGGTGTCATATATTGACCAAAGAGCCAAAGAGCAAGAACTTACCCTTGAGGTAATTTCATCACTCCATAAAATGTTAATTTCAAATATCCGCGATGATATCGCCGGAAGATTTAGAAAAAACAATGAATTTGTGCGGGTCGGCAGTCACATCGCTCCTAACCCCACGGAGGTTGTGGGACGTTTGGAAAAAATGCTGACAGAGTATAATGCTACGAACCATGAAAATATAATTAAGAGGATTGCAAAGTTACATCTGGCTTTTGAATATACCCACCCATTTTGTGATGGCAACGGGCGCATTGGACGCGTTATTAATAATTATCTACTAATACGAGAAGGATTTGTTCCGATAAACATTAAATTTATTGATCGGAATAAATATTACGAAGCATTCAGAGAATTTGACGAAAAAGGCGCAACCGCTATTATGGAAGAAATAGTTGGCAAGGCGCTTACCAATAGTTACCACAAACGACTGGCGTATTTGGATGGCGCACAAATTATGACGCTCGCTGAATATGGAAAAATAAATAAAATATCGCACTCTAATTTGATCAACAAAGCCACCCGCCAAACAATAGAGGCATTTCTGGAAAAAGGCGTGTGGAAAATTGGAGTCGCTCAAAAAAATGATATAAACAAATCGGAAAGTCGTACCTAATTTATTGCGAACGATATGGCTACGGGGCATTCACCCCTTACCCCTCTGCCCCCTTTCGCCATTGTAGTGATTGACGCCCCCCCTTGCCCCCCCGTGAGTGAACGAAAAAACAAAAAGTGTAAAAATTTAAAACACATAACAGCGTGTATGCGGTTACGCTCCTAAGGTCGCTCCACCCATATTTGCCAGTTGTAAGCCTGACGGCATATTATACAACTGGCAAACATCGCATATTCTGGAACGTTATCTGAAATATGCTTTTCTTTTTACGGCTAACGCCTAACACTTTTCAATAATAAACAAATTTTATTTTTATTAATATGCGCCAAAAATTTATTTTATCAGTTTTAAATATCGTCACACTTTGCATAATTATCGCTGCAATCAGCGTCTTCTTTGTCAATAATGCCCGCTGGATAGGGATAGTTTTAATTTTTCTTGCTATATTGTGCTTGTTATCTCTTGTGCCTTTCAAAATAAAACTAAGGTCAGTCCAACCTGATATTGTGTTTGGCTTAATAGATAATGGGATTCTAGCAATTTTAGCAATTTTTGGCGGCCATTTTGCCGGCATAACTGGAGCCATCTTGGGTGGTGTTGTTGGTAATGCGATAACAGACGGCATAGCTGGTATTTTTGAAGGTTATTCTGCCGAGAAATTAAGAATTCAATTAGTGCCAGAAGAAAGAACAATGCTCAAGTCAGCTATCGGCAAAATGGCAGGATGTTTATTTGGCGCTGGTATAGTTTTAGTTATTGCCAATCTCCTAAATTTTTAACAATGTTAATAAAATATGAGAGTCAAAATATTATTATTGATCTTTTCTTTTTTCCTTCTGTTGCCCACTACGTTATTCGCTCAAAATAATTACGAACAAAACGAGGAAATTTTTAAAGCTAGGGTTATTGAAATTGTTGAACAAAAAAATGTCACTCGCGATGACGGTTCGATTTCTATTCAACAAAAATTAAAACTTAAAGGGCTTGAAGGAAATTGGAAAGATAAAGAAATAATTTTTGACGGAACTGAATTTGATGTTTTATCAGCCAATGAATATAAAGTCGGCGAAAAAATTTTAGTAAATTTTAGTATTGGCCCAGAGGGCGAAGAAAATTTTTATGCCATCGGATATAGCCGCACAACCCCTATTTATTGGTTGGCGTTTTTGTTTGCTTTAATTGTAATAGCTATAGGCAGACTGAAAGGATTTCGAGCTCTCATTGTTTTGTTGCTAACTTTTTTAATTATTTTGAAATTTATTATTCCGAAAATACTAGCCGGAAGCGATCCCCTGCTAATGGCTATAATCGGTTCACTTTTTATTTTAATATTATCCGTCTATATTACGGAAGGATTTAAACGCACCTCGACAATCGCTATTTTTTCTATTACAGTATCTTTAATAATTACTGGTTTATTATCCGTCTGGTTTTCGGCAATAACAAAGCTAACTGGTTTTGCGAGCGAGGAAGCGATGTACTTAGTTGGTCTGGCGGGTGGCAATATTAATATCAAGGGTCTTTTGCTCGCGGGAATTATTATTGGCGCTTTGGGTGTTTTAGACGATGTAATAATTTCACAAGTGGCATTAGTTAAAGAATTAAAAATTTCAAATCCAGAGCTAACAAAAAGCCAAATTTACAACCAAGCGATGCGAGTTGGAATTTCTCACCTAAGCTCAATGGTTAATACCTTGTTTTTGGCTTACGCCGGCGCTTCTTTGCCGCTGCTTATCTTGTTTAGCGTTAAACAGGCACCTTTTTTGACTTTTAACCAGGTCATTGACAATGAAATGATGGCCACTGAAATAGTTAGAACTTTTACTGGTAGTATCGGATTAGTTTTAGCTGTCCCAATAGCGACATTTTTAGCTGTCCAATTTATAAAAAGGTCAAAAATTGATTTGCATTAATTTTCAACAAGGTGTCTTGGCTTCGGAGCATTCACCCCTAACCCCTCTGCCCCTACGCCATATTGAGCGAGCGAATTCGCCCCCGTGATTAAATGACGAGCGAAAAAAACAAAAAGCGTAAAAATTTTACATCGCCTAACAGCGTGTATGCGGTTACGCTCCCTACGGTCGCTCCGCCCATATTTGCTAACGCAAACATCACATACACGCGTACATTATGTGAAATATTACTCAGGGTTTCGCTTTAAGTTCTCTAGAATGTAATCTGGAACAATCCCTAACTTAATGTATTTTTGTTGGATTTCTTTCGGCAAATATTTGAAATCCTTTATCCTTTTACGGCAGTTTTTGCTCTGGCACACGCAATCCATTTCCCATTTATCTTCGTCCATTGTTGTCGAGTAATCCCATGTTATTTCTTCTCCT
>JBBUBK010000073.1:7553-11758 GCA_038058265.1 Patescibacteria group bacterium | reverse complement strand
CTTCTCCTGCTTTAAAATTTTTATTCGCAAAAACTGCCTTTCCTAATTTCGATTGTCCCAAAATTAAAGTAGCCATATTATTCTTAATTTTATCACAACTTTGACTCCCGCGACCACCAAACAGGAAAAATTTTTATCATTGGCTGAAATATCCAAAACCACGCCTTTTTCCGCAAAATATATAGACTTGTTGGCCAGACAAGGGAAACTGGAAGCATACAAAGAAGGCCTGGATTGGCTGACTTCCAAAGAGGCTATTGAGCGGTACATAAAAAACCGAACGAGACAACGAAAGATATAGCTCCATGGCTACTTAATTTATTAATTTCCCCTTCAAAATCCATTCTTTCGCCTCAAAAATCTTTACTTTAACAATCTTGCCGGTTAAATCTTTTTTAGACAAAAACTGCGTCAACTTCATTTCACGGGAGTTGCCCGAACAGACCCACACCACCCCGCCCTTTCTGGGCACCCCTCCTCCATAAGGAGGGGTTTCCTCACACCTCTCCACTAGAACTTCAACCACCTTACCGACGTATTTTTGATTTTTGCGGTAAGTGTTCTGCTCCATATAAGTTTGGATCTCGCGCCAACGGCGTTTCTTTTCCGCGTGGGGCACGTTATCTTTAAAGGCCTTGGCCGAGGCCGTGCCAGGCCGCTGGCTGTAGTTGGCGTGATAGGAAATATCAAAATCGCATTTTTTATAAAGCTCCAAAGTTTTTTTAAACTGCGCTTTGGTTTCTCCCGGAAAACCCACAATAATATCCGTGCCCAGGGCTATTTCCGGCCGGGCAAGCCTAATTTTTTTAATTAATTTTAAATATTGTTCGCGGGTATAATGCCGGTTCATCTTTTCTAAAATGCTGTTATCCCCGCTTTGCGCCGGCAAATGCAGATAGTTAACTTGGGCCGGAAGTTTTAACGCTTCAATTTGTTCATCGTTAAAATATTGCGGGTCAGGGGCGGTAAAATGCAGGCGTTTCACGCCTTTTATTTTATTTATCTCCCACAGCAAGGCGGCAAAATGGTTTTTAAACGGATTTTTTTTAGAAAAATTATTTGTATCCGCCGCTTTATAATTATTCACCACCTGCCCCAGCAGGGTTATTTCCACCGCGCCTTTTTTACCTGCCTGCCGATGAGGCAGGACTGCCACCAATTTAACTTCTTTTAAAATTTCTTTCACCGGCCGGTTTTTCTCCCTGCCTCTGGCATACGGCACAATACAATAAGTGCAAAAATTATTACAGCCGGTTTGAATGGTGACAAAGGCTTGAGATTTGTTTTGGCGATGTGGAGCCAAACCTAAATAATCAAGAACAGCGAGTTTACTTTTTTTGTTAATCAATCTTGGGTTTAATTCATTAAGCCATTTGGGCAGCATTATCATCTGCTCAATGGGAAAAAATAAGTCCGCGCCGGATAGTTTTTTTCTTATCTTCCCGTCCTTATCCCGTCCGGCCACGCAGCCAGTAACGCCGATGATGAGCTTGGGCTTTTTAGCGCGCAGTTTTTGCCAATTATACACCAGGCCAATTACCCTATCCTCAGCCATTTGACGCACACTGCAGGTGTTTATTAATATCAAATCCGCCTGTTCCGCTTTGGCGCAGGCTTTTAATCCCAGGTCTTGGAGCAAGGTCTCCAGACGCTCGGAATCATTTTTATTCATCTGACAGCCTAAAGTTAGAAGAAAATATTTACCCATAGTTTAAGCGGCCTTTTTTTCTTCTGCCTGAGGCATGGTTCTTTGCGCTTCCCAAGCAGCCACCGCTGCCAGATTAGCCGGATTTTCTTGAAAAGTTTTAAAACCTTCAACTCTCTTCATCATGACGTTTTGAACCTTATTAACAACTTCATTTGGATTAATCCCATCATTGGAAATAAGATTTTCGGATAAACTAGTCACGGCGCGAACGACCTCTGCTTGCAGTTTTTCAGGACTAATTTTCAAAACAGCTTCAGCTTCTTTGGTTACCAACTCTTCAAGATGCGGGAATTCTTTAAGCAACAAACTATAAATACGTTTAGTCACCTCCCCCACATAATTCTTGTCTTTTTTCAATTCCAGAATGGGATTCCTCGCTTGTTCAATTAAATCGGATAAGTCCTGGCGCGAGGATAAAATCTCCCGCGCGTCTCTCTCGGCGACACGCTGTTCCGATTGAGCGACTGACTCCTTAGGTGATCCTATTATTTTACTTTCAAAAGCTTCGCTGGTTGCTTGTTCCAGCGCTGGATTTTTTAATAGTTCTCCCATATTTTAAAAATTAATTAATTAATTAATTAATTATTTTCTCTCTTCAATTTCTTTTTTTACCCTAGCCAAAAACTTTTCCTGACTCATCTTCTCCTGCTTTTCCACCCCGCGCACACGAATCATCCAATCCTCACTGGCAATTTCTTTGTCCCCCACCACCACAATATACGGAATTTTCCGGCCCGCGGCCTTACGCACCCGGTTGCCCAAGGTTTCATCGGCTGAATCCATTTCCACGCGGATTCCCAAATCAAACAATTCCTGTTTAATTTTCTCCGCGCCTTCGGCGTGCTTGGCCGACACCGGAATCAGCATCACTTGCACCGGAGACAGCCAAACCGGAAATGCTCCCGCATAATGCTCAACTAAAATACCAAAAAATCTCTCCAAAGATCCATAGATAACCCGATGAATCATGACCGGACGTTTCTCCAGGCCGTCTTTTTCCACATAATGCAGATTAAAACGCTCCGGCAGATTCATATCCAACTGAATCGTGCCGCACTGCCAAGTACGGCCAATCGCATCTTTAATATGCATGTCTATTTTAGGACCATAAAACGCGCCATCGCCCTCATTCACTTTATAAGGCTTGCCTGTGGCCTCCAGGGCTTCTTTAAGTCCGGAGGTAGCCGTAGCCCAAGCTTCATCGGTACCAATAGATTTAGCTGGGCGGGTAGATAATTCTAAATGATACCCTAAACCAAAAGTAGAATAAATTTTATCCACCAATTTTAGAACACCTAAAATTTCTTCCTTAATCTGGTCGGGACGCATAAAAATATGGGCGTCATCTTGGTGAAACGTCCGGACTCTAAACAAGCCGGACAAAACACCCGATAATTCATGGCGATGCACCAAGCCAACTTCCCCCCAACGCAAGGGCAGCTCTTTATAGGAATGCAGGCCCTCGCTATAAAGCAACATCCCGCCCGGACAATTCATGGGTTTAATGGCGTACTCCATCTCGTCAATTACAGTTTCATACATATTTTCACGATAATTCTCCCAATGACCGGAGGTTTCCCAAAGATCGCGCGATAACATTACCGGGGTTTTTATTTCACCATAGCCGGCCTGGGTGTGCTCCTCCCGCCAATAACTTAACAACTGGTTCCAAATGACCATGCCTTTTGGTTTAAAAAATGGAAAACCCGGGCCTTCATCATGAAAGCTAAAGAGTTCCAATTCTTTGCCCAGTTTGCGATGGTCGCGTTTTTCCGCTTCTTCTTGCAGATGCAAATATTCATCCAATTCGGCTTTGGTGGCAAAGGCCACGCCGTAAATACGAGTGAGCATTTTATTTTTCTCACTCCCCCGCCAGTAGGCGCCGGCCACGCTCATTAATTTAAACGCGTCCGGATTAATTTCGCTTGTATTTTTTACGTGCGGCCCGGCGCAGAGATTGTGGAACCAATCGGAATCGTAAAAACTCAATTTCTTTTCACCGGCCGCTTTGAGCCCCTCAATCATTTCAGTTTTGTACGGATCGCGCGCATAAAATTTAAGAGCGCCGGCAAAATCCGATTCGCTTTTCACAAACTTAATTTTTTGAGCGATCAGTTCTCGCATTCTTTTTTCTAGCCACTCAAAATCCTTTTCCGAAATCGCTTCCGGCAAATCATAGTCCTGATAAAAACCATGCTCAATGGACGGCCCCACCCCCAAACCGGCCTGGGGATATTTTTTTTCCACCAACGCCATGCTCATTAAGTGAGAAAGCGAATGGCGAATTTTTTCTAATTTTTCGTTGTCCATATATATTAAAAATTATTTTTTAATTTTAAATAAAATACCCCCATACCTCAAAAAGAGATATCGGGGTCCTTCATATGAAAGACGGTTCCACCCGAAAATTTAGCTCATTTTTTGACTTAGTCCCGAGGACTCAGGATCCTTTTAAGGAGAACGGCTGGTAACCGTTCCAATCGCCATCTGCCTTAAT
>JBBUBK010000073.1:1538-7453 GCA_038058265.1 Patescibacteria group bacterium | reverse complement strand
CCAAGCCTGGCATTTGGTTTGGCGCAACAAAATCCTCTGGATCTTCGGCCTCTTTTCGATCTTTTTGGGCCAGTTTGGAGTGGGTGATTTTGTCGGTCGCGTCTGGATGCTGACAGAAAGAAAAGTGGCCTCCGTTTCCTGGCTCTTGACTATTTCCGGCGACACCACCCTTACCCAAAAACTGGGCCTAGTCTGGGTCGGTGGAATTTTGGTAGGCGTGGGACTCTTAATAATAGTGGTGGCCGTTCTTTCCCAAGGCTCTTTAATTTTATCGGCCATAGATTTGTTTAAAGGCAAACACGAACCCAAACTCAAAAAAATCTGGCATCAGAGCAATAATTTTTTCTGGCGACTCTTGGCTTTAAACATTGTCCGCAAAATATTTTTAGGGCTCCTCGCGACCATGGTAGCCTACATCAGCGTTTCCTTGATTTACGCCCAAAATCTTGGCAGTTACTACGGCCTCTTACTCATTATGTTTGTCGGGCTTTTTTTGGCCATGATTATTTCCGCGGTTTTGATTTACGCCTCTTGCTACGCCGTGGCCGATAATCAAAAATTTTTTACTTCTCTCAAAAAAGCCTGGCACTTATTTAGCGACCACTTATTGGTTTCCGTGGAATTGAGCGTTATTCTAATTCTCGCCAGCTTTTTACTGCTGGCCGTAGTTTTAGCCGGTTCCACCCTGGTCTTTTTACCATCCTTAATCATCTGGCTCCTGGCCGGCATCTTTAGTCTGCCTATTCTGGCCTTTATCGCCCTGTTCTTGGGATTATTTTTGCTCCTGGCCTGGGTCATCGTGGCTGGCGCTATTTTTAACGCCTTCACCATTTGCGCCTGGACTTATTTATTTATGAAAATGCGCCACGAGGGCGTGGCCAGCCGGACGCTTCATTATCTTAAAAAATTCTTCGGCCGATAATTTTTTCTTTATGCCCAGCCTGCCTTCCATTAACGACCTGCTCAAAAAGAAGTCTACCGCGCCAGTCGCGGGCAAAAAACCTTTAGAGGACGTCAACAGCGTGGAATCCAAATTTGAACACAAAATGAAAGAAATTGACCTTAAAGAAAAGGAGTCTTTGACGGCCGGCCAAGCGGCCGGAACCGGCGCGGCCTATATTGACCTGGGTAAGTTCCCCATCAGCGCGGAGGCCCTGCGGGTCTTGCCCGAGGAAACAGCCAAAGCCAAAAAAGCCATCTGCTTTTTGTTTACCGGCGAAGAACTACGCCTGGGCGTACTGGCCAAAAACGCGGAAATTGAAGAATTAGCCTACCAGCTGGGCGAAAAAAACCACTCGCATGTGGAGGTTTATTTAATTTCCGAAAACAGCTTGGCCAAGGCCTTAAAACTTTATGCCAACCTGCCCATTGTTAAGCCTATTACCAAAGACATTAACATTACCGATGAAGAATTAAATAAATTTTCCTCCGGCATCAGCAACTTAACTTCGCTTCAGGAAAGATTTGGCAGTGTTTCCATTACCGACATTTTAACTTTAATGGTGGCCGCGGCTTTAAAAGTAAACTCCTCCGATATTCACGTGGAGGCCGAAGAAAAAGGCATTGCCGTGCGCTACCGCGTGGACGGCATCTTGCATGATGTGGCCACCTTGCCCATTGATCAATGGAAAAAATTTATTTCCCGCATCAAACTCCTGGCCGCTTTAAAAATTAATGTTGACGACAAACCGCAGGATGGGCGCGTGACTTTAAAACTCGCTTCTGGCAGTTTGGACGTGCGCGTTTCCACCTTGCCCACCACTTACGGCGAGAGCGTGGTCATGCGTATTTTACATAGCGGCAGCAAGGGCGTGACTTTTGACGAACTGGGCCTGCGCGGCGACGCTTTTCAAAAACTAAAACAACAGGTGGAACGCCCCAACGGCATGATTATTACCACCGGTCCCACCGGCTCCGGTAAAACCACCACCCTCTATTCCATTTTACGCACCCTTAACAAACCGGGCGTAAAAATTATTACTTTGGAAGATCCGGTGGAAATTAAAATGGAGGGGATTAACCAAAGCCAGGTGGATACCAGTCGGGATTACACTTTTGCCAAAGGCCTGCGCTCCATTTTGCGCCAGGACCCGGACATTTGTATGGTGGGCGAAATTCGCGATTTGGAAACCGCGGAAATTGCCATTCAAGCGGCGCTAACCGGCCACCTGCTTTTGTCCACCATCCACACCAATAGCGCTTCGGGCGCCATCCCCCGCTTTTTATCCATGGGTGTAAAACCGTTCCTCTTGGCTCCGGCGCTTAACGCCGTTATCGGCCAGCGCTTGGTACGCCGAGTTTGCAATAAGTGCGTGGAAGAGGAACAGATAACCCCGGAAAAGCTGGCTAAGGCCAAGGCTATTTTGAACAAACTGCCCGAGGCGGAAAAAAAGAATGTGGATTTGAATAACTTACATTTTTATCATGGCCAGGGCTGTGAAGAGTGCAGCGGCTTGGGCTACAAAGGACGCGTGGGTATTTATGAAATTTTTACCATGAACAAAGAAATTGAACAGGTAATTTTAAGCGCCCAAGTTTCCGAATACAGCATTCAGGAATTGGCGGTTAAGGGCGGGATGGTGACCATGGCGCAGGATGGCCTGCTAAAAGCGCTGGAAAAAATTACTTCGCTTGATGAAGTCTTCCGCGTGGCGGAGGAAAAGAGTTAACAACTACTGTCTCCCTCTTTCCAAGAGGGAGATTAAGAGGGAGTTGCCGAGGATAAAATCGCAAACTCCGGCTAACTCCCCCTACCCCCTCTTGGTAAGAGGGGGACAAATATGCTATAATAAACATACCTATGATTACCCATCGCCTTTCCACCAAAACTACCCCCGCTCCGCCGGTAAAATTTTACCGCACCGTGGCTTTGTCTTTTTTGGTTATTACCATAATTTTGCTGGGCGTGGTAATTTTCATTACTTCCAAAAAGGCCAGCATTACCATTGTCGCCAAAGAAGATGCCAAACCTTTAACTTTAACCGTAAGTGTGGGACCGACCCAGGCGGGCGCTAATTCCGTAACCGGCGTGGTGACCTCCACGGTGTTTAAGTGGTCGGAAAAATATTCTCCTTCCGGTAATAAAGTTGTCACCAACACGGCCACGGGCGAAGCTCTAATCTACAATAAATCCAACCTTGATCAGACTTTGGTTAAAACTACCCGACTCTTAACCCCCTCCGGCCTGCTTTTCCGCCTCTCCGAAAAAGTAATTGTTCCGGCCAATGGAAAAATTACCGTGGGTATTTATGCCGACCAGCCAGGAGCGGCCGGTGAAATCGGCCCGAGCCAATTTACCGTGCCCGGACTCTCGGCCGAAAAACAAAAGGTTGTTTACGGCGAAAGCACCAAACCTACCGTGGGCGGCACGCGCAAAATCGGCATCTTAAGCGAAGAAGATATTAAAGCCGCCAAAGTTGATTACACCGAAAAAGTTAAGCAGGCCTGGGCCACGGAAGCCAATAAAATAATGGGGAGCGGACAGAAAATTACCGCCATTGCCGACCAAAATGTAACCGTAAATAAACAAGCCGGCGATGAAGTGACGGAATTTACTTTAAACGGAAATAACACGATTGTGGCTGTGGCCTATAACCAGGAAGAATTAACGGCTTTATTTAATAAAGAATTAACCGATAAAATTGATCCTTCCGCGGAAAAAGTTCTCTCGGCTAAAAAAGAACCCACCGTTTCTTTGGTCTCGTATGACCTTAACCGCGGCACCGCCCAGCTCTCGGCCATCGAAGAGATAACAGTCACCTTGGACGCTAATGCCGAAAAGCTGGCTGTCACCAACTTCTTGGGCAAATCCAAAGACGAAATTGAAAGATATGTTTTGGGCCTAAATCATGTGACCGGCGTGGAAGTAAAGTTCTCCCCGGCCTGGATGCTAAGCGCCCCCACGGTGCCGGACCGGATCAAAATTATAGTGAAGAATATACAATAAAAAATCCGAATCCACAAATATCGCCCGAATCTGCGAATATCCTAATGGCTACAAATTTGTAGAATTAGGACATTGGTAGATTCGGATAAAAATTCGTTGATTCGGATTTTTTTATTTCTCGCCCAAGATACTCACGATTTCTTCCTGTTCAATTGTTTCTTTCTCCATTAGGGTTTTAACTATTTCTTCCAACTTGTCGCGTTTGGCGCCCACAATTTCTTGGGCGCTTTTTCGCGCTTCGGCAATAATTCTTTCCATTTCTTTATCAATTTCTTCCGAAGTCTTTTCGCTGTAATCTTTGCTCTCATGAATTTCCCGGCCCAAAAAAATTAAATCCTCGCGTTCGCCAAAAGTCCGCGGTCCCAGCTTATCGCTCATGCCATAACGGGTCACCATGTCCTTGGCCAAACGCGTGGCCATTCTAAGGTCGCTGGAAGGTCCGGTGGAAATCATCTCCTCGCCAAAAATAAGCTTTTCCACCACATAACCGCCCAGCATCATGGCCAGTTCATCTTTAAACTGCGCCAGGGTGTGATAATGTCTGTCTTCAGACGGCATCTTTAAAGTATAACCCCCCGCCGCGCCGCGGGAAATTATGGAAACTTTGCGCACCGGGTCGCAATGCGGTAAAAAGTAACCCACCACGGCGTGCCCGGCCTCATGATAGGCCGTCATCTTTTTTTCCTGGTCGGTAATAATTCTGCTTTTTCTTTCCGGCCCCAGCAAGACTTTTTCAATGCTTTCCAAAACTTCGGACTCGCCCACAATTTTTTTGTTGCGGCGCACCGTCAAAATGGCGGCTTCGTTAAGCAGGTTAGCCAAATCCGCGCCGGAAAATCCTGGGGTGCGTTCGGCCAGCTTACGCAAAGAAACTTCTTGGCCCATGGGCTTGCCCAAGGCATGAATTTTTAAAATTTCCTCGCGATCTTTAATGTCCGGCAAATCAATAACCACGCGCCGGTCAAAGCGCCCAGGGCGAAGTAAGGCCGGATCCAAAACATCCGGCCGGTTGGTGGCAGCCATCACAATTACGCCCAAATTAGGCTCAAAACCGTCCATCTCCACCAAAATTTGGTTTAAGGTTTGTTCGCGTTCATCATGCCCGCCGCCCAGGCCCGCTCCGCGACGGCGTCCCACAGCGTCAATTTCATCTATAAACACAATGGCTGGCGCGGTCTTTTTGGCTTTGTTAAATAGGTCGCGCACCCGGGAAGCGCCCACACCCACAAACATCTCCACAAACTCCGAACCGGACATGTGGAAAAACGGCACATTAGCCTCGCCGGCCACCGCTTTCGCGAGCAAGGTCTTGCCCGTGCCCGGCGCGCCCATCAGCAGCACGCCTTTGGGAATTTTAGCGCCCATCTCGGCGAATTTTTTAGGAGTTTTTAAAAATTCCACCACTTCCGCCAGTTCCTCTTTGGCTTCAATCGCTCCGGCCACATCGGCAAAAGTTTTTTTGTCGCGGGTCTCGGGGCTAGCTTGACGCGGATTGCTTTGGCCAAAACCCATGGCCCGGTTGTTGGCGCCCTGCACGCTCCGGGTCATAAAATACAAAAAGCCCATAATAAAAATGAGCGGCAAGATAATGGGGATCAAATTGCCCGCCCAAAACTTCCAGGAACTTTCGTCCTTTACTTCCACCGCCAGCTTGCTTCTCACCTCATCTTTAACCCCGTAATTTTTCATGATATCGCCAAAAGATTCGGCGGGTTCTTTTTTAACTTCCTGCGGCAAAGCCTTGGGGTCGTTTAATTCCACCTTAAGCAAATCGCCTTCCACGGTTATTTTTTTAACCGCGCCGGCGTTAATTTCTTCCACCATCTGACCCACGCCCACTACTTCCGGTTTGGCGCTGCCGCCCAGCTTAAACATGCTTAAAACACCGGCCACCAAAAACAGTACCAGGAAAATGACAATAAAATTCTTTAAAAAATCCCGCATAAAATAAGACTTTAATAATAACTGT
>JBBUBK010000073.1:0-1438 GCA_038058265.1 Patescibacteria group bacterium | reverse complement strand
ACCACCTTGCCCTTAACCCCGGCCACGCGCAGACCCAGGCGATGTTCGGTGGGTTCCAAAGAAACCACCACAAAACCTGTCTCCTGGCCTAATTTAAATTTATCATTCAAATTGGCAATGGGCTCGTCGGAGAGCTCCGACACATGGGCTAAGCCGTGGATATCTTTATCCAAAGCTACCATCAGGCCGAACGGTTCAATCTTTAAGATCTTGCCTTTCACCTCATCGCCCACTTTATATTTATCTTTGACCGATTTCCACGGATCATCCACCAAACGTTTAAGGGACAAATAAATTTTGGAGTGATCCAATTGAATAATCTGAGCTTTAATCTGGTCGCCCACTTTGATTACATCTTTGGGGTGGTCAATTCTCTGCCAGGCGATTTCCGAAATATGCACCAAGCCTTCCAATCCTTCACCAAATTTAACAAAGGCGCCAAAAGAGGTTAGGGCGCTCACCTCGCCGTCCACCACATCGCCCACTTTATAGGATTCTAGCACCGCTTTTTGGGAATCTTCCCAAACGGCTTTTTCAGAGACGATTAATTTTTCTTCTTTTTCATTCACATCAATCACCTTTACTTCCAGCTCTTTGCCGATGAGCTCCTGTAATTTCTCCAAGATGCGATTTTTATCGCCCCCGGCCACCCGCGGATAATGCTCCGGACTAAGCTGGGACACCGGCATAAAACCGGTAATGGCCGTAGTCTGCATCATGACGCCGCCTTTGTTGGCCGCCAGCACCTTGGCTTTAATGGTCATGCCGTCCTTCATCCACTTTTTAATGTTGTCCCAGACGCGTTGCAGGCCGGCAATGCGGAATGAGAGTTCCATTTCGCCGTTCTCATTTTCTAAATCCAAAACCGTGGCCTCAACTTCGTCGCCCACTTTAACGCCGGAATATTCGCGCGATTCGCTAAAAAGTTCGCGGCCGCGCACAATGCCGGTGGTAAGGTTCTCTATATCCACGTGCACTTCGCCTTTGGCGAGTGAAATTACCTTGCCTTTAATCACCTCGCCTACCTTGGGCACGTTGATGGTGTGCGTCTGGAGAAGTGATTTAAAATCCTGTGGTAATGTTTTTTCCATATTTAAAACAAAAAAATATACTTAACCCGTTTTTGCCCCTATTTGGGAACGAGTGCCTGCCGCTAAATTGGGCGGGCTTAGATATTCAAATTGTGAAAATAATATAACATTAATACGTGGAGGTGTCAAGGGGTGGGGAAATGGTTTATCCCCCTCCTTATGGAGGAGGGGAGCGAGGGGGTGGTGTTGAAGGGGACAAATGAGTGATACTTTGTAGACAAAAAAAGACCCCCGCCCGCTCCGTGTTTGTGACACGAAACGAACGAGGGTCTAAGTGAGCCGAGGACCGGACAGTTGGCCGGAAGGGCCAAGTGTCCGAGTGCCTGCCCGCCTCTGGCGGGACCAGG
>JBBUBK010000072.1:0-3297 GCA_038058265.1 Patescibacteria group bacterium | reverse complement strand
GAAAGAGTGGATGTAAATGTTAACGATAATCCGGAACCGGGCGATGTGATGGTGATTGATGAAAATAATCCGGATACTTATCGTTTAAGTTCGGCGGCTTATGAACAAGCTGTGGCCGGCGTTATTTCCACCAAGCCCACGATTGTGGTGGGCAATGGCAAAACTTCACAAACAGCGGTGCTGGCCATGGTCGGCCGGGTGCCGGTTAAAGCCACAGCCGAAAATGGCCCGATTATGCGCGGCGATTTATTAGTCAGTTCTCCCTTGCGCGGTTATGCCATGAAATACGATTCCACCAAAGATAATGATTTAAAGATGGTGGGCGTGGTGGGCGTGGCTTTGGAAAATTTATCTGGCGGCACCGGAAAAATTATGGCGCTGATTCGCACCGGCTGGGTTTATAATAAAAATCAAACCCTGGCCACACTCCAGCAAAATATGCAGGAGGTGGCTTCGGCGCAGGGTATTACTTTAAGCGGTTCCGGAAATTTAAATGTTAATAACACGGCCGGCAGTTTAACTTACAACGGCGGAAATTTAGACCTGCAAAATTATTCTTTGTTAAATGTGGCCAGCGTGCGCGCTCCGAGCGGCAAATGGGAAATAGACGCGGCTGGCCGGTTTATTACCAAGCTCAATACTTCCGAGGGAGAAAAAGCCATGTATGCCATTCAGTCGCCGACTTCTGAATTTATTTTCTCCGGCTCGGGTAATTTGCAAAATGGTTTGGCCGAAGTGGTCTTTGATACTTCCACCCGGGAAATTATTGATCCAGATCAGCCGGTAAAAGTTAATTTAACCGAAACCTCGCTGGAAACCAAAGGACTCGTAGTGATAGCTAAAACCGCCACTGGCTTTACGGTTAAAGAAAAAGAAAATGGGGCGAGTAGCGCCGGGTTTGATTGGCTCGTCGTGGCCAAGCGACGAAATGATCAATTACCAATTTCCAATTTTCAATCAAATCCCAATTACCAATTACCAATAACCAGCAACGAAACACCAGCCTCCGTCCCAACTGTCATTCTGAACGCCAGTGAAGAATCTCTGTCCGGCTCGTCAACACCACCCCTGTCTGTCATTCCAACCGAAGTACCCGTAGCGGTTGAGGTTGCGCCCGTAACTGAGCCAACACCAGCAGTAGAACCGACCCCCGTTGAAACAGCGGTTGCTCCAGCGCCGGAACCGCCGCCACCTGCTGATCCAGTAGTAGTGGTAATGCCGTAGTTGTCATTCTGAAACCACAGCCGTCGTTTGTCATTCTGAGTGAAACGAAGAATCTCTGTCCGCTCACCAAAACGTCCCGACAGAGATCCTTCATCCCGAGTTCTCGGGATTCAGGATGACAGTTGAGCGATAATTGAAAATTGTAAATTGGTAATTGATCATTTCGGTAGGTTATCCCCAGGGTTATTCTCACAATTTATGGTATAATATGAAGAGAAGAAATATATGTTAAATGGAGGACGACAATTAGCCGTGAGCGTAGCGGTAATTTTAGCCGTCTTTTTAGCCGTTCCTGCTTTAGCGTCCGAAACCGATGGCACTATAGATTCATCCGCTAAATGGGTTTGGGGCGCTAATGTCGGCTGGATTAATTTTGCCGCCACACAGGGCAATGTTCATATCACTGACACGGCTTTAACCGGTTCGGTTTGGAATGATCTTTATGGCTGGATTAAATTGGACCCGTCCACCAGCGGGGTAAAAAATACCGGTGAAGGAGTTTTGTCCGGTTACGCTTGGAGCAGTAATTTGGGTTGGATAGATTTTACCGGCGTGATTATAAATTCTAATGGGATTTTTACCGGACAAGCCAGCGGAGCCAACACCGGAATAGTTAACTTTAACTGTACCAATTGTTCCGTTAAAACCGATTGGCGTCCGGCCAGCGCCCGCGCCGTGCCTGCCGGCGGTTCGGGTTTTATCGCCGGCGGCGGCGCGCCCTCAACCCCATCGGAGACGCCCTATCAGGGCGTCTCTACAACGACGACAACAACCCCAACAGCGCCGATTATTCCCACGGCCAAACCCCTCTCTGTTTTTGAAACTATCAAAAAGACTCTAGCCTCCATACTGCCGTCCTTTAAAATTCCCAACATCCCGATCGCCAAATTTTTTAACGAACAATTATTGCCCAGCTTAAGATTTTTAATCCCGGGCTTTAGGTCGGCGCCGATTCCGGCAACTCCGCCGATTTTAGTGGCGCGCGCCACCCCGGAAGCTTTTAAAGGGCGTTGGGAACTTGTACCAAGAGAACCCATTCGCGAATATGTGTTCGCGCCTTTGCCCAAAGAATTTATCGCGCTGGTTAACAAATTTCCCGAAGTTAATAAGACCTTTGCCCAGGTGGGCATCAAGCGCCTTAATGACGTGCAAAAATTGGGCGCGGTTAAGATCTATTTGCCGGGCTTGAACAAGACGGTCGGCCTCTCGGCCCCGATGTACATCGGGGGCGGCGCTATGAATATCCCCAGAAATATTCCTTTGAGCCAGCTTTCCTCGGATCTTAAGTCCAAGATTCCGCCGGCCGTAGTTTTTGCTCGCGGAGCCGGCGCGTTGGTGGACTTTAATGTGGCTTTAACCCTGTCGGATAAGGGCCGGCCGGTGCAAAAAATTTCTACCATTTCCGGCAAAGAATTAGAATTATCGGTTAAACCGGATTACCCGGTAAACATGGTTAAAGGCTACTTTACTTTTAAATCCCGCAAGGTTGAGGAGACTGCTTTTAGCTTGCCTTTTAGTTCGCTGTTTGCTTCGCTCTTTTTTGCCGATCCGGTCTTTGCCTACGACCAGGACCGGCCGGTGCGCGTGGAAGAGCGGTTGGTGCTAAAAGAGTTTGATTATAACGACCCGGATGGCGACGGTATTTACACCGCCAAAGTGACGGCGCCGGTGCCGGAGGGTCAGTATGAAATTATTACGGTGTTGTTTTATAAAGACGTGGAAATGGGAGTTAAGGAAATCCGCATGATTGCGGTGGTGGATCCGGAAGGTTATGTTTTTGAAAAAATCAAACAGGGCGAATTGCGCGTTAAAGGCGCGGTGGCCACGCTTTATTGGCTTAACCCCGGCACCAAGCGCTATGAAATATGGCCGGCCCAAGATTACAGCCAGGAAAACCCCCAGGTCACCGACGCCAAAGGCACTTATTCATTCCTCGTGCCCGAGGGCATGTACTATTTAAATGTTATGGCGCCCGGGTATTTGCCGTATGACGGCAAGCCCTTTGAAGTGCGCGAGGGCGGCGGCGTTCACCTTAATATAGAGATGAAGACCAAATACTGGTGGCTGGATTTG
>JBBUBK010000071.1:0-2664 GCA_038058265.1 Patescibacteria group bacterium | reverse complement strand
ACGGCCGGAGAAAACTGGCGCCCACCGCGGCGCAAACATTCATAAATTAAAGATAGCCCGCCATAGAGGGCCGGCGTGCAATGTCCGGCGCTCCAAACCAGCCGGTCGCGGCCGGGATTTTTAGGCGACAAAAAATCGAAAGGCAAAAGTCCGCTTAAAACCAGAGCCAAAAATTGTTCCGTCTTGGAACTGGACCCGCCCGGATGGCCGGACTGACCGGCTTCCACCGCGGCAAAAATAAAAGCGCGCATCACTTTGGCTAAACGCTCCAAAATTTTTAAATCCACGCCTTCCATCGGAGCGAGCGCCAACCCCTGTAAATTCAAATACTCCCCGCCCTTAACTTCGGCCTTAAATCTTTCCGGCTCGCTTTGGCGTAATTTATTAAATTCTTCCTTATTTAGCAGGTTATATGACATAATTTTTACTTTAGTTTATGGGGAAATTTTATCATATTTTAGCCACGGGGGCAAGTTTGCTATAAATAAAACAAAACCCCGCTTTTTAGTGAGGTTTTGGAAATAATTATTTCAACAACTGTGTTACCAGCGCTACCATGGTATCTTTTTTCTTTGGATTGCTTTCGGCGATAAGCAGGGTTAGCGCCGTCAAACCGGCCGAATTTATCTTACGGCCGCCCCGGGCGCCAAATTTGCGCAGAAACCACACAAAAGCAAAAGCGCCGGAACGCTTGTTGCCGTCCGTAAGGCGTTAAGCGAGACCCAGGTGCCGGCAAATTCTTTAATGAGTTCCAAAACCGTTTTGGGATCCAAAGTAATATGCTCGGGGAGCAGGGCCTGAATATCGGAAACCGCTTTCATAAACGCCTCGTAATTTTTGGCAATCCGCTGGCGGTTTATGGTATAGCCCCTAAGAACATGCTCTTTAAGAGTTTTAGTAACCCATTTTCTAAACTCTATCGCTCGAGCGGAATTAGCTCTGTAGCCCACCGCTAAAATAATATCCAAAGAATAAAATGACACCAACTTGTCTGAATTTGCAATGTGCATTTTTTGCACATTACTTTTTTCATCAACTTCTTTAATCTTTAAGACATTCCCGATGTGTTTAGTCACAACAGAACGATCAATATTAAAAACATCCGCAATTTGCGCCTGTGTCGCCCAGACCGTTTCTTTATTAAAATCACCCTGAAGCTCAATGGCCCCGGATTTTGTATTATAAATAATTATTTGGTTGTTATTTTTTTTCTTTTTCATAAATTTTAAGAACTACGTCGTTCATCAAATATTTTGATCAACGGTTCTTCCCAACCAAAACAAGTGGATCGGCCACAAAATTTTTTAAACGCTTTAACACAAGACGGGTCCAATTTGGTATATTCTTGCAGCATAACAACCGCTTCTTCCATAAACCCGCCAACCGTGCCGTCAGAATCATCCACCCCACCCGTACATAACTTTTTATCAAGCCGTAACAGCAGACCAACCAGCAAGCCCGCTGTCTGTTCGCTTATCGGCCACTTAGATACCATGGCCGAGAGCCGCGCGCATCCTTCTGATAGTGAATTTTGATAGGCGAACCAAATTCGGGAAGGGCCGTTATACGGCTTAACATATTTTAACGCGGCGGTAATAAAATTTTTCGTTTCGGCCAGCTCATTTTTTTTAAATTCTCCTAACTTCCCGCTACATACCGGGCCGTTAAAGAGTTCCTTTTCTTCCTTACTTATTACCTTACCATCCAAACAGGCGTGAATCGCCGCAGCCACCATATGTTTGCACAAGTAATTATTTTGACCTAAATAACATCCACAGGAACCCTCGTCATAAGAACTGTTAGAAATTGAAACTTTATACAAATTTCCGCCACTGCCTTGTACCTTCGCCGTAAATCCAAAACCAGTATCCTCAAAATTCTTAACTCCGTTGGAATCATAAATTTTTACCGCCCGTTCAAAAATCCCGCGGTCCGTGGCAAATTTAATTTTTTCAAAATTATATCGTGGAGGCATATTTAAACATTCTTACCAGACAAAATTTTTAGGGCTTGGGCTTGGTTCATGATTTATTATTTTTTTTATTATACTTACCGCCTCGCACTGATTTTAAATCAAGCTGAACGTGCGTAAAGAATTTCCAATTATAACATTCCGCGATAATCCGAATAATTATCTTTTATTATTTGCTTCCATTTTGCCGTTTCAATGCCGTCGCCTAAATCACTTTTGTGATAAATCAACAACAACTTTACTACGCCAATATCTTGATGAACGGCCACGATACACCTATTCCCCGATGTTTTTCTTGATTCCCTGGCGCCGGCCACGCGGAATTCGGTTTTGGCGATTCTGATGTTGCCGCCACAAGTAATTACCTCCGCGATCGTGGTGGCCAGCAGGGAATCAAAGCGCCGCAGCTCTTCGCAAATAGCGCGCCAAGTAATATCCCAAGCGCCCTTATATTTTCGGCTAAAATTTTTAAAATAATGACGTTCGGCGAACGGCTGAATTACCACCGTATAATTAGTAGACATAGCTCGGGTCCTCCTGGGTAATTAACTCATACGGAATAATCTCATCCGGCTGGCAAATTTTATACGGCAGCTGGTTGTGGGTAAAATTAACAATCTCCGCGGTTTTTTTATCTTTCCACTTCGCCCCAATGCTTTCGATCATTTTCATCTCCCCTTTGGACAGCGCGT
>JBBUBK010000070.1:14210-15694 GCA_038058265.1 Patescibacteria group bacterium | reverse complement strand
ATTTTTCTCCAAGCCAAAATCTTACATCGGAATAGATTTGGGCGCGGGCGGGGTAAAATTGGTGGAATTAAGAAAAGAAAAGAATCGGCCGGTTTTGTTTACTTACGGCCTGACTTCGGAACCTCAGGATATTCATCATCTGGTGGTTCAGAAAGACAAAACGGCGCAAGAACTGACTGTAAAAAATTCCGACGCCAAAGCGCAAGCGGCTCCGAACATAGAAGACGCGCGGGTGGAAAAATATATCCAGATGGTTAAGGCCGTTTGCCATAGCGCCAAAACCGTGTCCAAATTGGCGGTTTCCAGCTTGCCGGTTTCCTCCGTTTTTCAGGCCGTGGTCACTATGCCCAAGGTGGAAAAGTCCGAAGTGGACCATATACTTAAGGCCGAGGTGAAAAAATTACTACCTCGTCCGCTGGAGGAAATGGCTTTGGATTATCAACCACTGCCGATGCCTAAAGAAGCCAATGTTTCCAAATTTTTAATCCACGCTGTCCCGCGCGAAATTGTGGTGTTTTATTCCAAAGTTTGTCGGGGGGCCGGTTTAACCCTGGATTCTTTGGAGCCGGAATCCACGGCCTTGGCCCGGGCGCTGGTGGGCAAAGACAATGGGGTAAATATGATCATAGACATCGGCGCGGAACGGACCAACTTTTTTATGGTGGACAGCGGGGTGCCGGTGACTCATCACAGCATTGAGTCCGGCGGACAAAAAATAGACCGGATTTTAAAAAATATTTTAGGCGTGGATGATAATTTGGTGGAGAAAATAAAATTTGATTTATTCGGCCGGTTGAATCGGGGGCAAAACGCGAGTGGTTGGGATAAAAATAAGTTTTTGGAAATTTTTATGCCGGTCTTGGATCCAATTATTAAAGAAATTGAATTTAGTTTTGACGTGTATTTTCACCAGAGCGGCAATGAAGGCAAACGGCCGGAAAAAATAATTTTAACCGGCGGCGGCGGGTTTTTGCCGTTCTTGCCGGAGTTCATCGCCGACAAATTTAAGCTCAAATGCTATGTCGGCGACCCCTGGGGGAGGGTGCTGTATCAGGACGGTCTAAAAGGGCTCTTGGGCCAAATCGGTCCGCGCATGAGTGTGGCTATTGGCCTTGCTTTGAGAAATATAGTATAATACACATTGTCATTCTGAGCATAGCGAAGAATCTCTGGCCTACGGTCAATTGAGACAGAGATCCTTACACTTCGTTCAGGATGACAGATTAAACGTTTAAACCTTAATCTATGCCGGAAAAAAAGAAAGTGAATATCCTTTTGGTGGAGGACGATAATTTTTTAATTGACATTTATAAAAAGAAGTTGGAAATGGAAGGGTTTAAGGTGGCCACTTGCGATAACGGAGAAAAGTGTTTGATAGATGTAAAAAAGCGCAAACCCGACCTGATTCTTTTGGACATTCTACTGCCCAAACTGGATGGTTTTGCCGTGCTGGAAAAACTAAAAACCACTGCCGCCACCAAAGA
>JBBUBK010000070.1:0-14110 GCA_038058265.1 Patescibacteria group bacterium | reverse complement strand
TCCTATACCGTGACGGCTACTTTGGAAGGCACGGTTGGTGATTTATCTGGTGGAATTACTTTGTCTCCGGCTGGTATTGCCGACTAGTTATAACGCCTTCTATAATTATAGAATGAAAACTGACCTGATTAATCTGGTCAGTTTTCATTTTTGTTTTTTTGTGCTAAAATATCCTAACTATGCTTTTAGTTGATTATAGTGTTTTTATTTATTTTTTGGTCTTTATTTTAGGGCTCTGTTTGGGCAGTTTTATTAATTCCTGGGTCTGGCGTACCTGGGAAAACTGCCGGATTACCAGTGGACGCAGTACGTGCGTTCACTGCCACCGCCAACTGGGTTGGTGGGAGAATATCCCGTTGTTTAGTTTTATCTTTTTGCGCGGCCGGTGTTTGTCTTGTAAAAAGGCCATTCCCCGGCATTATCCGGCGGTGGAATTTATTACCGCCGCCCTTTTAACTTTTGTTTTTTGGTATCAGGTCAATTACTTGCCTTTTGTTTTTACGCATTTCTTGCGCGATGTTTTTTTTGTCGCTTTTCTCGTGGTTATTTTTATTTTTGACGGTTTATATAAAGTTATTTTACCCCAAGTGGTGGCGGCGGGGGCGCTGGTGGGCCTGGCGGCTAATATTTTTGATTTACATTACTCGCCCTTATCCCTGCTCTGGGGGGTTATTTTTGCCGTTGGTTTTTTTGGCGGGCAATTTTTAATTTCCAAAGGCCGTTGGATCGGTGGGGGCGATATTTGGCTCGGCGCCATGATGGGGATTTGGCTGGGCTGGCCTAATATTTTGGTCGCCATATTTTTGGCTTATATTCTAGGCGCGATAGTCGCGATTTTTTTAATAATTTTTAAAAAAAAAAGTTGGCAAACGGAAATTCCTTTTGGCACCTTTTTGGCTATAGGCACTTTTTTTGCGCTTTATCATGGCCAGCAGGTTATTGATTGGTATTGGGGATTATTAAAATGACAATTAAATGTTTGTTATTATGGTCAACAGTGAACTAAAAAATAGAGTGGAGTGTTTAAGAAGCCAGATTGACGATCTGCGCTATCGTTATCATGTTTTAAACGACCCGGCCGTCACCGATGCCATGTATGATGGGTTGATGGACGAACTCCGTAAAATTGAGGCCGAGCATCCGAAATTTGTAACTCCGGAGAGTCCCACTCAGCGGGTGGCGGGCAAACCCTTGGACAAGTTTGAAAAAATTAAACACCAGGTGACCCAGTGGAGTTTTGACGATGCTTTTTCCCGCGAGGATATGAAGGACTGGGAAGATAAAATTTTAAATTATCTTGAAAAGCAAACAGGGAAACGCCCCACGGATATTTCTTACCTGTGCGAACTAAAAATAGACGGCCTGCATATTGTTTTTACTTATGCCAAGGGAGGACTAAAAATTGCCGCTACTCGTGGCGATGGTTTGGTGGGCGAAAATGTGACGCAAAATATAAAAACTATCCGCAGCGTGCCTTTGCGTCTCAAAGAAGATGTCAGTTTAATCGTGGAAGGCGAGGTGTGGTTATCCAAAAAAAATTTGGAGATGATAAATAAAGAAAGGGCCAAAGAGGGTGAGGCGCTTTTTGCCAACCCGCGCAACGCCGCGGCCGGCACCATTCGTCAGTTGGATTCGCAGGTTGTGGCGAACCGAAAATTGAATACTTTTATTTACGACATTTCCAACGGAGAAATTCCGGCTACGCAAAAAGAAGAACTTGAGCGTTTGGAAAAATTAGGTTTTAAAGTTAATCCTGACCGTCAGCTCTGCCATAATTTAAATGAGATCGCCAAATTTTGGGAAAAATGGCGTGAAAAAAAAGAAAGCCAGGATTATTGGATAGATGGCATTGTGATTAAGGTTAATGAAAGGCATTATCAAAACGCCTTGGGCTATACCGGTAAATCTCCGCGCTGGGCCATTGCCTGGAAATTTCCAGCCGAACAAGGCACCACCGTGGTAGAAGAGGTATATGTGCAGGTGGGCCGGACCGGAGCCTTAACCCCCGTGGCTAGGCTTAAACCTGTGCATTTGGCCGGCACTACCGTGACCCACGCCACATTACACAACTTTGATGAAATTGAGCGTCTGGGGCTTAAAACAGGGGATACAGTAGTGGTGGAGAAGGCCGGGGACATAATTCCCAAAGTAGTGACAGTTTTGGCTAAAATGCGTTCTGGCAAGGAAAAAGCCATAAAACGGCCTACCAAATGCCCGGTCTGCGGTAGCGCCGTGGCCACCAAAGCCGGCGAGTCCGTGGCTCTGTATTGCGTTAACCCCAACTGCTACGCCCAGGAGTTAAATCAGATTATTCATTTTGTGGCCAAACATTCTTTTGACATTGACCACCTGGGTAAAAAAATTGTGGAACATCTTTTGGATGAGGGGCTGATTAAAGACGCGGCCGATTTATTTACTTTAACTGTGGGCGATTTGGAACCTTTGGAACGTTTTGCGGAAAAGTCGGCCGGTAATTTAGTGACGGCTATAGAGGGCGCCAAAGAAGTGACCCTGGCGCGGTTTATAAATGCCTTGGGCATTAAACAAGTAGGCGAGGAAACAGCCGAGGACTTGGCTGAACATTATAAAACTTTGGATAAAATTCGCCAGGCCACAGAAGACGATTTAAGTAAAATTTACGGCGTGGGCGAAAAGGTGGCCAAGTCCGTGGTGGAATATTTTTCCGACAAAAAAAATCAGGAGTTTGTGGACAAGTTATTGGACAATGGTGTCAAAATCACAAATCAAAAATCTAAAACCACAAATCAAAAATTATCCGGACAGACTTTTGTATTAACAGGGGCATTGAACGCCATGAGTCGCGACGAAGTCAAGGTGAAACTCAAGTCGCTGGGCGCCGAAGTGAGCGAATCAGTGAGTAAAAAAATTACGGCCGTTATTGCCGGCGAGGAGCCCGGCTCCAAATATCAAAAAGCGCAAAAGTTAGGGGTTAAAATTATGGATGAAGCCGAGCTTTTGAAATTATTAAGATAGTGGTATAATATAAAGCCCTGTCATTGCGAGCGAAGCGAAGCAATCCCAACGTTGTCTGTCATCCTGAACGAAGTGAAGGATCCCTGTCCGCTCACCAATTGAGACAGAGATATTTCGCTTCGCTCAACATGACAGTTAAGCCAGAGATTCCTCGCTGTGGCTCGGAATGACAATTGGCATAATTTGTAGATTAGGATTATTCGTAAATTAGTAGTTTTATGTTTATCCGTTGGTTTAAGGACTTAAACATCAAAGACATCCCCAGCGTCGGCGGTAAAAACGCTTCTTTGGGCGAGATGTACGCCAAGCTGGCCAAAAAGGGGGGTATAAAAGTGCCCAATGGTTTTGCGTTAACCGCTGAAGCCTACTGGAAATTTTTAAAAGACAATAAACTGGATAAAAAAATTAAAAAAATACTTTTTGGACTGGACGTAAAAAATGTCCGCGCTCTGCACGCGGCCGGCGCCAAAGTTCGGCAGTTAATTCTCTCCGCCGAATTCTCCAAGGATATTGCTGTGGAAATAACCAAAGCCTACGGCCAGTTGGGCCGGCCGGAAGTGGCAGTGCGCTCCAGCGCCACGGCCGAGGACTTGCCGGATGCCAGTTTTGCCGGCCAGCAGGAAACTTATCTTAATGTAAAAGGGGATAAAGAATTACTTCTGGCCTGTAAAAAATGCGTGGCCTCGCTGTTTACCGACCGCGCTATTTCTTACCGCGAAGCCAAAGGTTTTGACCATTTTGCCGTGGCGCTCTCCGTGGGTGTGCAGCAAATGGTCCGATCGGATTTGGGCGCCAGCGGGGTAATGTTTACCCTGGATACGGAGTCCGGCTTTAACGGCGTAGTTTTAATTAATGCCTCTTATGGCCTGGGCGAGTATGTGGTAAAGGGCCGGGTTACTCCGGACCAATATTTTATTTTTAAAGCCGGGCTTAAGAAAAATAAAAAAGCTATTATTAGCCGCCGGCTCGGCACCAAAGAAGTAAAATTAATTTATGGCAAAACCGGCACGGTTCAAGCTACGGTAAATATTATTGATCAAAATAAATTTTGCCTTTCCGATAATGATGTGGTCCAGCTCGCCAAGTGGGGCGTGGTGATAGAGGAACATTACGGACACGCTATGGATATTGAGTGGGCCAAGGACGGCCGGACAGGGGAGTTGTATATTGTTCAGGCCCGCTCGGAAACAGTAAAATCCCAGGCCAAGAAAAATGTGATAGAAAATTATAAGCTTTTGAAAAAAGGCCGGATTCTACTGGCCGGCACCAGCGTGGGCCAAAAAATCGGTCAAGGTAAAGTGCGGATTATAAATTCGCCCACCCAGATGAAGCAGTTTAAAGCTGGCGAAGTTTTGGTAACTCGGCTCACTGACCCTGACTGGGAACCGATTATGCGTATTGCCGGCGCTATTATTACCGAACAGGGCGGTAAAACTTCGCACGCGGCCATTGTGAGCCGCGAGTTGGGCGTGCCGTGTTTGGTGGGCGCGGCCAAAGCCAGGCAGATTTTAAAAAATAATCAGGAAGTAACATTATCGTGCGCCGAAGGCGAGGTGGGGTTTGTGTATGAAGGCCGGTTGCCGTTTGAAGTAAAAAAAACGGAATTAAAAAAGTTGGAGCCGACCAAAACAAAAATACTCATGAACGTGGGGGACCCGGACAGCGCTTTTAATCTTTCGGCTATCCCCAGCGACGGCGTGGGTCTGGCGCGCGAGGAATTTATTTTTACCAATTTTATTAAAATTCATCCGCTGGCCCTGGTAAATTACAATAAATTAAAAGATAAGGCCGTTAAGAAAAAAATTGACGAATTAACGGTAGGGTACGCGGACAAAAAACAATATTGCGTGGACAAATTGGCCGAAGGTATGGCCTTTATTGCTTCGGCTTTTTATCCACACGAGGTCATTGTGCGCCTTTCTGATTTTAAAACCAACGAATACGCCACGCTTATCGGCGGGGCGCCTTATGAGCCTAAAGAAGAAAACCCCATGCTGGGCTGGCGCGGCGCTTCCCGTTATTACGACCCCAAATACAAACCCGGTTTTAAATTGGAATGCGAGGCCATAAAAAAAGTGCGCGAAGAATGGGGCTTAAACAATGTTATTGTGATGGTGCCGTTTTGCCGTACCGTGGAAGAAGGCAAAAAAGTTTTGGCTGTCATGAAAGAATTTGGACTGGAACGGGGCAAAAACGGTTTGGAGGTTTATGTGATGTGCGAGATTCCCAGCAATGTACTGCTCGCTAAAGAATTTTGCCAAATTTTTGACGGCTTTTCCATTGGTTCCAACGACTTAACTCAATTAACTTTGGGCGTGGACCGCGATAGCGCCTTGGTGAGCCATGTTTATGATGAAAATAATTTGGCCGTTAAAAAATTAATCCGCGAAGTAATTAAAGTCGCCCATGCTTATAATCGAAAAGTAGGCATCTGCGGGCAAGCGCCAAGCGATTATCCGGAGTTCGCGGAGTTTTTGGTGCAAGAGGGGATAGACAGCATCTCGCTTAATCCTGATACTATTTTAAAAAATAGGGAACGCATCGCGCTGATGGAGAAAAAAGTGGGCCGGGGACGCTGGAAAGGTTTTAAGTCGTCTCTCGCCACCAAGGCGGTTGTGGCCCTGGGCGTTATTTCGCTTTTGGGTATTTTGGGCGGCTATACTTGTCAAACCGTTAATACCGAAATGGTAAAACAGGAATTGACCGACCAAATGAATGCCAAACTAAACGAAGCCAAATTGGAATTAAAAAAGCAGGTTATTAGCGAGTTTATGTCCAAACAAAAAATTGCTTATACCGAAAATGATTTTGCCAAATTTTCTTTGCAGTATCCGGCCAGCTGGACGATAGAACGTGGGCAGCAGCGAGTTGCTTTTTCTGATCCCCGAGATCCGTTTAACTATTTTGTAATAGAGGTAAAGAACAACGATATAAAAAGTTCAAAATATTATTTTACGCAAGCAAATTTTTCTGACGTGACAACAACAGTATGGAATGGTTTTGAAGCGGTACAATATATACAAAAGTGCATGGGTGACTGTGATGACGCGCCCAAAGTTTTGGATGTTTTTCCAATAGGAATTAAAGGGAGCAGAACCGTGATTCATTTTTCCGGCGATGCCAAGAATTTTGAAGAGATTTTAAAAAGTGTCAGTGGATTTAAAATATAAAGCTGTTTCCCCCTTCTTAAATAAAACAATCCCATTGATTTGGGATTATTTTAGCAAATAATTATACCAAAATTTATAAATTCCGGTAAAGGTCATGTTTGCCAACCGAGATAAACAAAATGTCGCCGTTTGGTTCACGCTCAAAAATAATCCGATAGCCGCCGTTAATGGAAATAGCCCAGAGCCCCTTAAGCTTGCCTTGGAGCGCGTGGAGGCGCAGAGAAGGGTGCAGGGGATTGTCCTTAAAAATTTTCTCTTTTTTGGCCGCTAAAACTACCAATTCCTTGGGTAGTTTTTTGAGCTCGGCTACGAACCTGGAGGAATAAAAAATTTTAGTTATCATCATACCAGGTCGGCAAGCGAGGCGGCTTTAAGGGATTTTCCAGCGCAATATTCTTGGCGGGCGGCGCGGGCGGCCTTTAATAATTCGTCTTCCGAAATCAAATTGGCGTTTTCCTTAATAAGATATTTAATATACGAACTCACCGAACTGTAACCGTGTTTTTTAGTGAGGGTTTTGATTTGTCTAACATTGACGGCCGGGAGCGATAAACTAAGCACTTGACGCATATATTTTTAGATAGTTTTTATTGCTTTGTATTGTAATACAATTGTAATACAGTTGTCAAGCGGTGGGGGTGTGGGTAAAAAAAGTCATAATCACAGATATTCAACCAAGGTTAGTCAAGATTTACTATTGACAAAAATGTTGTTTTTATATATAATTATTTCCATCTAACTGGGTCGGTAGTTCAACTGGTTAGAGCACCGCCCTGTCACGGCGGAAGTTGCGGGTTCGAGTCCCGTCCGACCCGCAAAAAATCCGGCGCCTAAATGGTGGTCGGATTTTTTATTATATTTTTTAATTAAAAAAGGGCGTGGTCGTTTGGACCACAGCCCCGGCCATCAGCCGATCGCGTCGTTTACTTGGTCTGCCTCTTCCGCTTGGTTTTCTTCCGCGGCGTTAGCAATCCCTCTCTTACCATCCTCTGCCGTTCCTCCTTTAAAATAACTTTCACCATCGCATCGACTTCTTTCCTTAGAGCCGGTCCGTACTCCTCCCATGTAATTTTACCCTCGTTAAGCATCTGTTGCGCTTTGCTTATCAAGGATACTGATCTACCCGTCCTCATGGTTTCCTCCCGCGTGAGAGCGTTAATGAACGATTATTGTCACTTTAACATTTATCTTGACCTCTGTCAATTAAAAAAGGCCCTGAAGTGTGTTCGGTATAAAAGCAAGGATCTAAGGAGGATAAGATACTGCTTATACCAAACACGATTCAGGGCCCTTGAAGAAACTATTTTACCGCTTCTACCACTTTGGCGAAGATATTTTTATGTTCTCTGGCCAATTGAGATAAAATTTTGCGGTCCAAAGCGATGTTCTTCTTTTTAAGCATGCCAATGAGCTTGCTGTAGCTTAAGCCCAATTCGCGCACCGCGGCGTTAATCTGGACGTTCCAGAGTTTGCGGCGCACTCTCTTTTTCATTCGGCGATCCACAAAAGCATATTGTCCGGCCTTCATTTTGGCCACTTTGGCCACTTTAATTTTGGATTTACGGCCCCAGCGATAACCCTTGGTGTGTTTAAGGATGCCGCGGCGGCGTTTGGAGTGGAGTAAACCACCTTTAATTCTGGTCATATAGATTTACAATTATTTACCTACCTTGGATTTAATAAAATTGGTCATGGGCGGACGCATAATAATATCGGACCTTTTGTTGCGTTTGGTGTTGCCGGTTTCCCGGGCGTTAAAATGCGCCTGGCCGTTGGTGCGTTTTTCCACCTTGCCGGTTTTGGTGACGCGGAATCGTTTGCTCATGGACTTGTTGGTTTTTAATTTTCCCATAGTAATATTATTAAGCTTTAGTAATTATTACGGAAACTACGTTGCCCTGTTTTTCCGCTTCCTGGTCAAAACGGGTAGGCACCACAGTGTTCACGTCTTTAACAAATTTTTTAACGATTTCAAAGGCAAGCGGGGACTGCTGATTTTCCCGACCTCTTAAAAATACTTCCACTTTGGCCTTATCGCCGCTGTTTAAAAAATCCACGACTTGTTTTTGCCTTATTTCCAAATCATGCTGTCCGATGCGCAGAGATAAACGGATAACTTTAACTTTGGTGACATGGGTGTGCGCCTTGCGCAGACGGGCTTCTTTTTCCTGTTGATATTGATATTGCCCAAAGTTCATGATTTTAGCGACCGGCGGATTGGCTTTGGGGTTAATTTCCACCAAGTCCAATTCTTGTTCGCGAGCCGTACGGATAGCTTCACCGGTATTCATCACGCCCAAATTTCCGTCAGCGGTAAGCACAAAAACCAAGGGCGCCTTAATACCTTCATTGAAGAAAAATGTTTTCTTCGGTTCTTCTTTTTTTCTTTTGTGCGAAATACGCATAAATTTTTGTCTATCCGCCTTGGGCGGAGTGGAGGTGGCGAGAGTTGAACTCGCGTCTAGATAATTTTAACCGCGCCTTCTACATGTTTAGTTCCTTTATGTTTTAGCCGGTTAAGTCTAAAGAGAACAAAAGGTTAACCGGTGAGCCAGTAGAATTTCGGCCGGTTTTAACTGGCGTAAAAACGGCCTACTCCCGATGGTTTACACCGTATCTTAGTTATCGGATGTGGCTAAGGCGATGGGCAACGGCCGTTAGGCCATTACCGGAGCGAAGCTGCAACCACCGCCGAAGGCGTTGGCTAAAGCAGACTTGGCTTTAGAAAATAAGTTGGCACTTATTAATTTGTTTAAGCATTTTAACGAGGTCTTAAACCACCTCGACATGCCAGCGGGATTAGAAACTTCTAGCGAATCCGGAACACCCCCGTTTGAAATGATCAATTATCAATTATCAATTTACAATATCTAATATCCAACATCTAATTTCTTTTTAACGTCTGTTTAGTTTCTCGGTCTAAGTCCCTTTTTTTCAAAAGGTCGCGTTTGTCGTACTTATGCCGGCCGCGGCCGAGGCCCAGTTCTACCTTAATAAGACGGTTTTTAGTATACACTTTTAAAGGCACGACTGTCAAGCCTTTTTCGTGGGCTTTTCCCTGCAGATATTTGATTTCCCGCTTATGTAAAAGCAGTCGCCGGCTATGAGTGGGATCGTAGTCCAAAAGCTTGCCGGCTTGCTGGTAAGCGCTTATGTGAGCATTGGTTAAATAAGCCTGGCCGTTATGAAAAGTTACAAAAGTGGCGTTTAAGTTTAAGTGTCCGGCTTTGGCCGATTTTACTTCCTGTCCGGTTAATACCAAACCAGCCTCCAGGGTTTCCAGGATGTCATAATCAAAACGGGCTTTTTTGTTATCGGCAAGAGTGTCGGTCATAAGTTTTGTGATTGTCATTCCGAATCCCCATTCGCATGGGGTGAGGAATCTCTGGCGGGTCGCCAACGGTTGTCATCCTGAACAGAGTGAAGGATCTCTGTCTGTTTACCAATTGAGACAGAGATGTTTCGCTTTGCTCAACATGACAGTTGAGCCAGAGATTCCTCACGTTCGTTCGGAATGACAGGTGTTAGTTTACCACTTATACCCTTTAAATTAAAGAACGCCCCGTGGGACGAGGCGCTCCGAGTTATTTATTGTAATTTTTCTTTGAGGACAAGCGGTTTAATTTTTATTTTTTGGGACAGGGGAGAGCCGTACAACTTTTGCGTTTCCCGGGCAATGTCGGTCCAATGATATTTGGCGATAACCGTTTCCTTGTTTTGCGCGCCGGCAATTTCTAAGGCCGTTTTATCTTTTAGAAGTTCCACCAGTTTATCCGACAAAGAAACAATGCTGGCGTTTTGAAACCAAAAGCGTTTGTCCAAAATAACTTCCTGATGTTCGGGGATATCGCTCACCAAAACCGGCCGGCCGCAACTCATGGCCTGAAGCACGGTAATAGGTAGCCCTTCATTTTCAGAAGGATGGACAAACAAACCGGCGTTGGCGTAGAGCTCATCCAAAATGCGTCCATGCTGCCAGCCGGTAAAAACAATGCTATTATCACCGCGGGCAATGGCTTTAAGTTCATGGAGGTAGTCATCGGTAAAAGCGCTGTCGCCCACAATGGCCAGTTTAGTGTCGCGGAAAAGTTCCGGATACTGCTGTTTGGCAAATTGCCAGGCATGCAATAAATAATGCGCGCCCTTGTGCCTTACCAAACGGGAAACCATCAAAATATATTTATTGGCTTCCAGACCAAATTCACCCAGCGCGGCCGGATTGCTATTGCCAACCGGCGCGATCACGCCGTTGGGAATATAAGCGGTAATTTTTTGATATTCGTTTAAACAATAATTTTGAATGGTGCGCGAAACAGAAATAGTCTGATGCGGAAAAAGACAAGCGGCGCGTTCACCCACGGCCAGCATCAGGCGTGCAAAAACACCCCACTTTTGATGATAGCGGTCAATACAATGAAAAGTCGCCACCACTTTAGTTTTGGGGGAGAGGAGGCGGGGCAGAAAAGAAAGCAAAGCCGGACCCACGCCGTGAAAATGAATAACCTGCGGCTTCTCTTTAAAGATAGCGTGCAAGGTGGAGATAAAAGTATGAGTGATAGCGTCCAAATGTTTGGTGTGCAGGGTAGGGGTATGAACAATTTTGATGCCCTGATATTTGGCCACCACGACGGTGGAGTACCAACCGCGCGCATAAACCAAAACTTCGTGGCCTTGTTTTACAAGTTCACGGGACAGCTCCTCTACATGGCGTTCAATACCGCCGTAGATGGCCGGAATGCCTTTTTGTCCGATCATGGCTATACGCATAGTTTTGAAATTTAACATCATACCTTAGCATATTTTAGCGATTTTGTCAAGGGGATGGGATATGTTATAATATCTCCACCTATGTGGCTCCCCATCGCCCTGTTCGGCTATGCCATTGCGGCGGCCGTGAGTATTTTGGATAAATTCATTTTGGAAAAGAAAGCTGTCTCGGCGGCGGTGTTTAGTTTTTATTCCACAGTCTTTATTTTACCCATTTTTTTACTAATTCCTTTTGGCGTAGGAATGATTAAGGGAAGCGGGGATTGGCTGGTGGCTGTTATCTTTGCCGTGAGTTTTACTTTGGGACTTTGGACCATGTATAAGGGTGTGCAACAGAGTGAGATAAGCCACTTAGGGCCGTTTCTCGGCGCTACGATTCCGGTAGCGGTTTTTGTTTTAAGCCGGGTTTTTTTGAACGAGGTCTTATCCGACCGGCAAATGCTCGCCGGCGGACTTTTGGTGCTTGGTTCTCTTTTAATTTCTTTTGAGAAAAGCCAAAAGCATAATGGTTGGCATACCGGTTTTGCCTGGGGACTCGCGGCCGCGATTTTTTTCGCCATCTCCCACGTGGCTTCCAAATATACCTATAATGTTTACGGTTTTTATAGCGCTTTTGTTTGGACGCGCGGATTTTTAGGCGCGGCTGGTTTGGTTTTTTTATTATCTCCGGCTGTGCGCCAAGAAATTTTTTCCCGCCATCGGGAATCCAAAAAAACAACCGCTCATCGCCGGGCGCTGGTGGTGGCCAACAAAATCGGCGGCGTGGCCGCCATTATTTTGGTGCAGTATGCCATTGCCTTGGGCAGTGTTTCGGTGGTCGTCGCTCTTTCCGGCGCGCAGTTCGCTTTGCTAGTTTTGGCCGTGGCGGTTTTATCCAAATTCTGGCCAAAATTATTTAAAGAAGAATACGGGCGCGCCGAAATTTTTCAGGAAATCATTGCCGTCTTAATAATTGGGGTTGGCTTGGTATTGTTGGTTTAATTTTATGAAAAAACTTTTTAAAATTTTCGGCTTAATTTTGTTGGTAGTTCTCTTGCTCTACGGCCTGATGTTTTTATTAAGCGCCAAGCGTCACCGGGTTATTTGGGGTGTGAGTTTTAATTCCGAATACGCTTCGTATTTGGGCTTAAAATCCACGGATGTTTTTATGGATATCATGGATAAATGGAATTTTCATTACGTGCGCTTGTCGGCCCAGTGGGACCAGATTGAAAAGAAAAAAGGGGAGTACGATTTTAACGATTTGGATTGGTTTATGGGCGAGGCTGATAAACGGGGCGCCAAAGTGGCGCTGGCCGTGGGGCAAAAAGTGCCGCGCTGGCCAGAGTGCCACGCGCCGGAGTGGGCCAAAAATTTGCCGGACGAAGAATATTTTTTGGCCATTAAAAAGTTTTTTATCGCCGTGGTGGACCGCTACCGCGACCATCCGGCCCTGGAATTTTGGCAGATAGAAAACGAACCTTTTTTGGATTTTGGGATTTGCCGGCCGTATGATACGGCTAAACTTAAAACCGAATTGCAGTTGGCTAAAAAAATTGACGGCGGCGCGCATCCGCTAATGGTAACCGACAGCGGGGAATTAAGTTGGTGGACGCGCACGGCCCGGGCCACGGATTTATTTGGCACCACTATGTATCGCGTGGTCTGGAATAAATATTTGGGCTATTTGAGTTATGATTTTTTACCGCCGTGGTTTTACCGCCTTAAACTTTATTTAAATTTAAGACCGATAAAGCAGGCCTATGTGATGGAACTGCAAGCCGAGCCCTGGGTGCCGAATCAAGACATTAGGACTTTGCCGGTCAGCGAACAATATAAATCCATGAATTTGGATCAGTTAAAAATGAATTTGGATTACGCCCGGCGAGCCGGCCTGCCGCGCGCCTATCTGTGGGGCGCGGAGTGGTGGGCGTATTTGGAAAGTAAAGGTTATAACGAAATTCCGGATTTTATTAAAAATTTAAGCGATAAAAAGTAAAGTATGCGGTTTACCTCCCGTTATTTTAGTTTAATTATTTTCGGCGCGCTGGCTTTGGGTTTTGTCTGGCCCGCGCCGGGTATTTGGTTAAAGCCGTATCTCATGCCCCTTTTAATGCTGATGATGTTTTTGAGTTGTTTGAAAATGGATTTTGGTTCGCTGGGTCTGGCGTTAAAAGATTGGTGGCGGTATTTAATTATCATGTTGTTTGTTTTCTTCGTGCCGGCGATATTTATTTTTTTCTTTAAAGGCTATCTGGATAATTTGGTTTTTGTCGGACTGATTATTGCCGCGGCGGCGCCTTCGGCTGTGTCCTCGGTTTTTTTGTCCGACCTTTTCGGCGGGGAACCGCCCAAAGCCTTGCTCGCCGTTACCTTAACCCATCTGGTGAGCCCGATTTTGATGCCGCTCGTTATTTGGCTTTTTGTGCACAAGTTGGTGGCGGTGGATTTTCTCTCCATGTTGTGGCTTATCGTAAAATTAGTGGCGATTCCGCTTTTCTTGGCTCAACTGGTTAAGCAATTTAAATGGCAAGCCAAACCGTCTCATTATTCTTCCACGATCAATACTTATCTTTTGGTGGTTTTAATCTGGGGCATCATCGCCCCAGCCCGCGCGGTAATTTTGGGCGATCTAACTCAGTTTGTAGTTTTATTAGTGGTGGTTGTTTTTGCCGTCCTTTTGGAAATTATTTTAAGTTTTTGGTTCGGTCGCACGCGGCGCGAAGATATTACCTTAAGCATCGTGGATTCTTATAAAAATTTTACTCTCTCGGGCGTGATGGCCTTGTCCATGTTTGGTCCGCCGGCTCTTTTGGGTTCGGCGGTTTACAGCGTGGTGAATAATTTGGTTTTAATCCCGTTAGAGTGGTGGCTCAAACGTTCCAGCCGGAGTCGTTAGCTTTAATATTTAAATAAATTAAAATACCCCGGCGCTACACGCCGGGGTTTCTCTCTGATGCCCATCAGATTCCACCCCCTTTTTCTTTGTACTCCAGAGGAGCCACTCTGATTTTGGTGAGGCCGCCGTTGGGCAAGGAGGCGTACGCCACCATGTCCGGCCACTTCTTGCTGGCGATTTCCACCAAAGCTTCGGCAGCTACCTCTGCCTTGAAGGGCGGGACAACCGTCGAACCGCGGTCGGTCAGGGGCACTTCGGGGCCGAATTTTTGGGTGTAGAGATACACCCACTGGTCGCTGCC
>JBBUBK010000069.1:0-3594 GCA_038058265.1 Patescibacteria group bacterium | reverse complement strand
TCGCGCAAATTTTGGTCAGTGAGGAGTTTTGTTATGGCTTCGGAGAGCTGGCCCGGGTAGCGGGCGTTAACCAAATACGCCGAAGGGCCGGTGATTTCGGGCAGAGATGAGCGATTGGTGGTAATAACCGGCACGCCGGAGGCGAGCGCTTCCAGCGCTGGGAAGCCAAAACCTTCATAAAAACTAGGGTAAACAAACAATGAAGCCGAGGCGTAAAGCGCGGGCTTATCCTCGCTCTCCACATAGCCGATAAATTTAATTCTTTCTTTAAGCGGAGAGGTTGCGGCTCGCTCATAAATTTTTTTATTGTTCCAGCCCGGCGCTCCGGCGATAACCAAAGAATAGGGCAGGGGCAGGGAGGAATAGGATTTTTCAAAAGCCTCAATTAGCCCCAGGATATTTTTGCGGGGTTCAATAGTGCCGAGAAAGAGAATGAAGTTGTCAGGCAAGTTATATTTTATTTTTGTCTGTTTCTTTTTTTCTTCCAATTCGGGAAAGATAGGAGATAAATGATAAAAGATAGACGACAGCCCCGGATAAATTACCTTAATTTTGTTGGAATCAATTTTGTAATAATTAACAATATCCCGCTTGGTGTTTTCCGATGGGGTTAAAATTATATTGGCGTGCTCACATTGCTTTTTTGGGCCAATAATTTTATGCCAAAGCCGTTGGCGGGGAGTAAAAAATTCCGGAAAGAATTCAAAAGAAAGGTCATGGACGGTGAGGATTGAATTTGTTTTGGGGTAGAGGACGGAGAAGTTAAGATTGGGTGAGAACCAGGCATCCAAATTTACAATTTTCAATTTACAATTTTCAATAGCCATCTTGTCCAGACGTGGCCGTTTTAAAATCAGCAAACAAAAATTTAATAATTTATTGGGCCAGCGGGTGTGGACGTAGTGAATATTTTGGCCGGTCCATTTCGGCATCAGCGTCGTAACATCTTTGGCCGAGTTATAAAATAAAAAGTATTGGTTAGTTTTATCCAGATCAAAAACAGAACTCAAAAGTTCCGTGGTATATTCGCCGACCCCGGTTTTATTTTTTGTCATGAGGCACCTAAGGTCTACGCCGATGTTCATATAGTTGTCATAATGACAGAGCGTTTTGATTCAGTCCTTTTCTAAATTCCTCGTGCCGGTCTTCCACGTATTTTTTTAAATTCTGCTTAAAATTATTGGCCGAAAATTGCTCGGCGTGCTGGCGGATCCGGGCGCGGTCCCAATTTTCCGGCCTAAAATGAAGCAAAGTGTCTAAAAGCGATTCCCATTTCTGGCAATAAAAGAAAACTCCGGTTTCGCCCGGCACCACGGTTTCCGTGGCTCCGCCCTGGGCGTAGGCGATTACCGGCCGACCGGCTGACATGGCTTCAATGGCGGTAATGCCGAGGTCCTCAATCTGGGGGTGTAAAAAGGCCTGGGCTTTGGATAATAATTCGGCTTTGGCCGTTTCACTGATGCGGCCTAAAAATTCAATGTTAGGTCGGGAATATTTTTTAAGGTTGTTGAATTCCGGACCAGTGCCAAAAATTTTTAAAGGCCACCTTAGGCGGTTAAAAACTTGCACAATTAAGTCCAGCCGTTTGTAGGGGACCAGCCGTCCGCCGGCCACAAAATAATCGCCCAGTTCTTTAGTTAAACTAAACTTATCGGTTTCCACCGGCGGATAAATCACCTCGCTGGGCCTACGGTAATATTTTAAAATGCGGTGTTGAACGGTTTTGGAATTGGCCACAAAATGATCCACGCGGTCGGCGCTCATTTTATCCCACAAGCGCAAGCGGTGAATAAGCTGGGGCAGGAGCAGTGTTTTAACCAGCCAATTTTGCCGCAATTCGGATAAGTACTCGTGGGTGTCGCCCCATAAATACCGGGTAGGGGTGTGGCAATAGGAAATATGCAAAGTTTCGGGCTGGGTGATAACGCCTTTGGCAAAAGCGCTGGAGGAAGAAACCACCACGTCAAAATCGCGCATATCAAAACGCTCGGTAGCGCCGGGCATAAACGGCAAATACCACTGAAAAGAAGATTTAACAAAAGGCATTTTGCCCAAAAATGATTCGCGGATTTTGGCCTGATTGATGTAATTTATTTTTTGCGGGTCGTGGAATAAAACAAAAATCGGGGCCTCGGGCCAAATTTCATGCATGGCCTTAAGCACCCGTTCGGCTCCTCCGTCTTGGGCCAGATAGTCGTGGACTAAAGCGACGCGCATAAATTACCAGGCTCCTTTTCTAAGCAACACCACAAACGGCGTTTTGACGAGGATGATTAAATCCAAAAAGACACTCCAGTTTTCAATGTAAAAAGTATCCAGCCGCACTTCTTCTTCAAAGGATAGGTTGCTGCGGCCGGAAATTTGCGGCAGGCCGGTGACGCCGGGCTTAATCGCGAATACAATTTGATGGTGTTTTTGGTATTTGGCCACTTCGCGTGGTTGATGCGGACGCGGACCCACCAAACTCATTTCACCCTTTAAAACATTAAAAAATTGCGGAAATTCGTCCAGGCTCCAGCGCCTAATAAAGCGGCCAAAGGGGGTAATGCGAGGGTCGTTTTTGATTTTATACACGGGCCCGCCTTTAACGCTTTGGGTGGCGATAAGTTCCTGTTCTTTTTTTAAGGCCTCCTCGCCGGCTGGGCCGAACTGCGGGCCGGTGCAATATTTTTGATACAGTGACCGGAATTTGTAGAGCCAGAAGTTTTTGCCGTTTTGTCCCACGCGTTCATTTTTGTAAATTATCGGCCGGCCGGATTCAATTAAAATAATCAGCATCACCAGCAGATAAATCGGCGAAAATAAAATAATTAAAATTAAAGCGATAACAAAATCAAAAATTCTTTTAAAAATCCGGCCCCAGCCGTAAAGGCGGGTGCGGCGCAATTCTATTATCGGCACGCCGGCCAATTCGTAAACGCTCATGTTGGTGGTAATGGTAGAAAAAAGATCGGCCGAATATTTAAAAGTAATATGATGGTCGTTGGCAAAATCCACGGCCAGCACCGCTTCTTCTTCTTTGGCTTTAGGGTCGGTAAAAATTATTTCATCCGGCTTTAAGTCGGAAAGGGCCTGCGCCGCGCCTTCGTCAAAATGTTCAAAAGTGCCGATAATTTTATAGCCCAAATAAGGCTTGCCGGTAAGTTCTTCTTTAATAATTCGGGCGATATTTTCCTGCCCGATAATGACCGTGCGCCGCAGGCCAATGCCCCAGGTATGCGCCAGCCGTTTTAGCAAGCGAATTATAATTCGTCCGGCGCAGACATAAATTACGGCCAAAACCCAGCTGGCCAGCACCACAAAACGGGAATCAAATTTTTGCAGGGTAAAAAAGACATACAAAGCAATGCCGGCAAAGCCGGTGGAGCAGGCAAAAAAGACGCGGGTTAAGTCGCGCGACAGTTTGCGGTTGGGGTCGGTGGAGTAGAGGCCGTTAAACGCGAAAATTATAATCCAGCCCACGGCCACGGCCAGCATTAGAGGCCAGTATTTGTTCCAGGGCAAATTAAAAATCACCGGACGGATAGAAGTAACGATAGGCGCGAAGCGCAAAAAGTAGGCCGAGATGCCGGCCAGCGCTAGGGCCACATAGTC
>JBBUBK010000068.1:5237-11003 GCA_038058265.1 Patescibacteria group bacterium | reverse complement strand
CGTTCACGCACAATTTTTACGCCATTATATTCTTTGGGGTTATGCGAGGCGGAAATAAGCAGTCCGCCGTTATAACCATAATGCGCCACGGCATAATAAAAAGTAGGGGTGGAACACAGCCCCAAACCCACGGCCTGTATACCCTGTTCGGTTAAGCCGCGTTTTATGGCCTCATGGAGCAAGGGCGAAGAAAGGCGCATATCGCGTCCTGTGGCTATTGTTAGGTCATTTCGGCCTAATTCTTTTTGCCGCATCTGCCCATAAGCGCGGGCAATTTTATAAGCTATCTCCTCATTTAGCTCCTCCGGATATAGGCCTCTAACATCGTAAGCTTTAAAAATATTTTTAGGAAAGTCCATAGGTTAATTTTTACTTTGACTAAACACCTAAATAATTATATAATACCAGCGTTAAAATGTCTAACTTATGAACCTTTTAGACCGCTTTTCCACGCATTTGCGCGAAACGCTCACCAAAGCCATCCATTTGGCCACGGAATTAAAAAATCCGGAGGTGGAACCGCTCCACCTATTTTTTGCCCTTTTTAATCAACGCGGTTCCATAGCCGCGGAAATTATGGGCCGGCTTAAAATTGACGCCAAAGCTTTGGAACAAACCATTTTGGGCTTGCCGACCGCCAAAATAATTCCTGGGCCATCTGGCGCGGGCCAAGCGGTGACGCAGGAACTTTTAACCCCTTTTTCCGGCGAAGCCAAACTGGCGCTGGAAAAAGCGATGATGATCGCCCAGCAAAATCAACATAACTATATTGGCACTGAACATCTGCTCTTGGCGCTGTTGGAAATAAACGATTCCAAAATAAATACCCTGTTAAAAATCAACGGCATTAAGCTGGCTGACTTTAAAAACCAACTGCAAACCGTTTTAAATAACGCCTCGCAATTTCCTCAGATCGCCGAGCTCTCCGAAGTGGCCGAAAGAATCCAGGAAAATTTGGGCGATTTGCCCGGATCGCTCGCGAGTCATCCCCTGCCCCGCGCCGCCGGCAAACAAAAAGAATCGGCCTTGGAATTTTTTGCCGTTAATTTAACGGCCCCGGCCGCGCAAAAAAATATTGACCCGGTTATCGGACGCGACCAAGAAATTGAACGGGTCATCCAGATTCTTTCTCGGCGCACTAAAAACAACCCGGTGCTCCTGGGCGACCCGGGCGTGGGCAAAACCGCCATTGCCGAAGGGCTGGCTCGGCGGATTGTGGAAGGCCAAGTGCCGGATCTTTTGCTTAATAAAAAAATTTACGCTTTGGATATGGGACTGCTTATCGCCGGCACTATTTACCGCGGAGAATTTGAATCCCGCCTGCGCCAGGTAATGGATGAGATTGCCCGCGACCCCAATATTATTTTGTTTATTGATGAAATTCATAATATTGTGGGCGCCGGAGCCAACCAGGGCGCGCTGGACGCCGGGAATATTTTAAAACCGGTCTTGGCCCGCGGGCAACTGCGCTGTATTGGCGCCACCACGCCGGCCGAATTTAAAAAATACATTGAAAGCGACGCCGCCCTGGAACGCCGCTTCCAACCGGTTTATATTAAAGAGCCGACTCCGGAAGAAACCGTTAAAATTTTATCCGGCCTCAAAAAAAATTACGAAAATTATCACCGGGTAAAAATTACCGACGAAGCCATTGTCGCGGCGGTGCGCCTCTCGCTGCGGCATATCCCTAATAAATTTTTACCGGATAAAGCCATTGATCTGTTGGACGAAACCGCGGCGGCCAAACGGCTGGCGGCCAAAGCTTCTTCTTGGGAAAACAAACTAAGCCGTCTGCGGCAAAAATTGGAAACGACTATTCTGGCTAAAGAAACCGCCGCCGGCACGGATAAATTTGCCGAGGCGGTTAAATTAAAAGAACAGGAAGGATTTGAACGCGCGGAGATAAAAAAATTGGAAGAGCAGGCCACGACTAAACAACCCAAAATTTTGGGCACGGTTACGGCGCGCGACATGGCCGCGCAAGTGGCTAAAATTACCGGCACGCCGCCGCGCGAACTTTTATTGGAACAACGCGACCAGTTATCCGGTTTGGAAACGGAACTTAAAAAATATGTGGTGGGACAAGACGAAGCCATTGGCGAAGTGAGCGCCCTGGTGCGCCGGGCCCAGTTAGGATTATCCAACGCCGAACGGCCTCTCGCCTCGCTATTGTTTGTGGGTGAAAGCGGGGTGGGTAAAACCGAACTGGCTAAACAACTCGCCCACGCCATCTATCCTGGAATGGACGCGCTCATAAAATTAGACATGAGCGAATTTAACGAAGGCTTTGGCGTCTCCAAACTGTTAGGTTCGCCAGCCGGCTATGTCGGCTATCGGGAAGCCAATCAGTTTACCGACCGTTTAAAAATGAACCCCTACTCGGTAGTGCTCTTTGATGAGATAGACAAAGCCCACCGCGATGTAACCAAGCTTCTTTTGCAGATTTTGGAGAACGGCGAGATTACCGACGCCACGGGCAAGAAAATTTCCTTAAAAAATGCTATAATAGTCTTAACTACCTCCTGGGGGGCCGAACAAGCTAAAAAGGGCGCCCTGGGTTTTGGCAACAGCGCCATAGCCGAGGCCGAAACCAAACGCCGTCTAATAGAAAAATTAAAAGAATATTTCTCACCCGAACTTATTAACCGGCTGGATGGCGTCTGTGTTTTTAAGACTCTTTCCCCACAGGATTTAACTAAAATCGCTGAATTGGAAATAAACCAGCTTAACGAGCGGTTAAAAAATTACGCAACTAGCGTAAACCACAGCCAAAAAACTCTGGAAGAACTTATAAAAAATTTACCGGTTAAAAAAGCCAACGCCCGCGATATCAGGCGCGAAGTGCGCGCGCAAATTGAAGGATTAATGGGCCAGATAATTTTAACGGAAAAAATAAAACCGGAATACCGGCTGGCCTATGATAAAGAAAGATTAACGGTAAAATAGTATGGCGGAAGGAGAACAAACTTCAAATCCGGGGATGGAACAGGAACGGGCTAATGCCCTTGCTTCAGACCGGGCCAGGGACAGAAGCCCGCAAACTCAAAATACTAATGAGGATCTCAACCGTGAACCCGAGGGTTATTCTGACCTAACCCAGGACGAAGACGAGGAAGCCAAAGGCGGCTCTAAAGCAAAAAATGATGAGCTGGCGGCTCAAGGGCGAGAAAGAAACATCCAGAGTCAGCTAAATAGCGAACGTTTAAAAAATTTCATTCAAAATCTCCAGAGATTACAACAGTCGGGAGAGAAGGCCAGTTTTGACGCCCAAAAATTCAGCGATGAAAACGGCATAGACATGAGCCCGGAAATGATGACGACCGAAGAGGGCGCCCAAAGTTTAGACCCCAAAGAAAAAGTCAGGGCGAGAATGTATAAACACGGCTTTGAATTAAGGAACAGAGTTCTTACCGGTGATTTTAAAGCTTTTGCTTTGGCTTTATCTTTAGCCATTGTAGCCGATTTCCCTCCTTTAATTGCCACGCTTCTTGGTATTGACCCCGGCATACTAGCCAGCCTTATTTTCTGGATTGTCGCTCCCTTACTGTGGTACATCAGATCTTTTTCGGGAACTTTTTTTCAACGACTATTTATGAAAAGATTTTTCGGACAGTTTATCATGAACATGATGGCTGAAAACTTACCCTTCATTGGAGATGTCTACCCGGGTTACACCATCAGCGTCTTGCTTATCAAACGTTACGCTGATAAAGAAAAGAAAAAAAATAAACGAGTTCTAAAAGAATTGGGCGTAAAATACAAAAATATATTCGGCGAAGATATTTTTAGCCCCAAAGGTTTTATGCAAGGCGCCGGTGGAAATATTAATTTAAATAGACAATTTAACCGGGGGACCCCGAGTGAACAACCGTCCCAAAAAGCCTCGGGTAAATCCGTTCCCCTCGCCGCCTAACTTTAATTTTACATTTTAATTTTTGATTTTTAATTATGTCGCCCACCCTCAAAAAAATACTGCTCATCGTCGGATTCATTTTAATCTCGGCCTTAATCGCCTGGGGTTTATATTACCTCTTTATTAAAACCGCCCCACTCATTGAAAAAATAACCGCCCCGCCGACCGGCCTCATTACCCCGGGACAACTGCCCACCGCCGGTGAAAGAGCGCCGGGCGCTCCGGGCGAAATGGTAACGCCCACGGCTGGCGGCCTGCCCACGGCCGGCGTTATTCCCGGCGCGCCCGCCGGCGGCGGCTTTTATCAACCCGTGCCGGTGGAAAAAGTCAGCCAGGATTACGCGGTCTACCCGTCGCTCAACCAAAGCGGGGCTTATCGCTACCATAATGCCGCGGATGGAAAATTTTACAAAATCGGACCGGACGGCGCTCTTAAAGAACTGGACGACCGCGCTTTCTATAATGTGACGAATGTCACTTGGGCTAAAAGCAAAGATAAGGCGGTGATTGAATTTCCGGATAAATCCAAAATTGTTTATGACTTTGAACAAAAAAAACAGGCGACCTTGCCGCAACATTGGGAAAACTTTTCTTTCTCGCCCGACGCCGAACAAATCGCGGCCAAAGCTATTGGTCTCTCCCCGGAAAATCGCTGGCTCGTCACCACCAACGATGACGGCGGCGGCACCAAGATAATTGAACCGATGGGTGAAAACGCCGACAAGGTACAAATTGATTGGTCGCCCAATCGGCAAGTGGTGGGTTTTGCCCGCACCGCCGACCCTATTGGCGGCGACCGCCAGCAAATTTTGCTGGTGGGACTAAATCACGAAAATTTTAAAGCGCTCACCGTGGAGGGTCTGGACTTTAGGCCCCAGTGGTCGCCCACCGGCCAAAAATTGCTCTACAGTGTTTACAGCCAGCGCAGCAATCTTAAACCGGAGTTGTGGGTGGTTAACGCCTACGGCGATAAAATTAACTCGAGCCGCCAGGCCCTGCAACTAAACACCTGGGCGGAAAAATGTTCTTTCGCCGATGATAATACTTTGTATTGCGCCGTACCCAAAGAACTGCCGGAAGGCGCCGGGCTTTCGCCGGAAATAGCCCGGGACGCGGTGGATAACTTGTATAAGATAGATTTAAGAACGGGGTTAAAAACCAACATCCCCTTGGGCGGCGACTATGCCATAAATAATATTTCTTTTGACGCCTCCGGTAAAAAAATATTTTTTACCGATGCCAATAAAACCGGCGTTTTTGAAGCTAAACTTTAAATCACCCCTATGACGCCCCTCAAAAAACTCTGCTTTCTGCTAATCATCGTCATCGCGCTCTTCGCCTTTCTGCTTTTCAAAGAATTCCGTAAAACCCTGGGCATTACCACCACACCCTTAACCCAGCCGCTGATTGACCAAAACGCCACGGCTATTCCCGTTGACGCCACCGACCCCATCTACGGCAACCCCGGCGCGGCCATAACTTTGGTGGAGTTTGTGGATTTGGGTTGCGCCAAATGCCAAAAACTCCATTTTCTGTTAACCAAACTGGTGGATCAAAATCCCACGACCGCCAGGCTGGTCTGGAAAGACGCGCCAAATTACGGGGGCCTTATTTCTAAAAGCACTTACGACGCTCATGTGGCCGGGGCTTGCGCTTTTAAATTGGGAAAAAATAAAAAATTCTGGGATTTCGCGCGCCTGGCCATGCAGGATAAAGCCAACCTGCGCCCCGAAGGGTTGAATAAAATCGCGGACGGTCTTAAAATCAATTCCGACCAGTGGGCTAACTGTTTAAGCTCCCCGGAGATAAAACAAAAATTAGAACAAACTACGGCGCTGGGAGAACAAATAGGC
>JBBUBK010000068.1:0-5137 GCA_038058265.1 Patescibacteria group bacterium | reverse complement strand
CTGGAAGATCTTAAAATTGCCAAACCCTTGATAGAAATTAACGTCCCCAATTTAAACTTAAGCGAGGTTAAAAATACCACCTACGAAGACGAGGAGGGAAATATTTATTTGCAACTACCCTGGATCGGCGAATACATCGCCGCCCTCTACCGCTTTGCCGTCATCATCGCCAGTATTTTCGCCGTGGTTATGATAATTAACAAAGGTTTTTCCATTGTGATGTCCGGCGGCGGCGAAGAAAAAGTGGCCGCCTACAAAAGAATTGGACAAATCCTTATCGGCTTGTCCTTGGTCTGGGGTTCTTATACCCTTCTCTACTATATCAATCCCAGCCTGGTGCAATTTAAAGTTTTAAGCGTCCAATTTATCCAACGGCAAGATCTGCCGCCGGAAGATTTACAGCCTTCCACCGGCAGCTCCGATGATAACGCCCCGGAGCTGTCCGGTGACAACAACTGGGTGGCTATCGGCAACATCCCCAAGGTTATTGCTCAAAGCGGTCAAATAGCCCGACCGGATGTGGTGGAGGCTTTGCGCCAAGCAGCCAAAAACTTCCCTGGCAACGTCAACCTCAAAAGTGCCGGCCGATCGGCCGCCGGTCAATATGCTGTAATGGTAAAAAACTGCGGCTGTATTTCTGTCAACACCTTGCCCCAAAATATCCCAACCGGCCAATGGTCAGAATATTGCACTGATCTAAAACCAGGAGGAAACGGTTGCGACGCGGGCTATACAGGACTTGGCCGCAAAGACGGACAATTTACCGCGCCTAACATCAGCCACACCGGTGGCAATGCTTTGGACTTGTTTGCCGAAGGCCGCGGGTTTGTGTCTTGTACCGGCCAAGATGAAAAGGTGCAAAAAAGCGCCGGGGTGAATAATTCGAAAAAGTGCAAGGGTACTAATTGCTGTGTTCCGGAAAAACAACAAAAACTGATAAAAGCCATGTTAGATGCCGGTTTCTGCGTGGCGCTCAAAAGCGCCAGCGGCTTGCGTGAATCCTGGCACTTTGAATTAACCGGCAACAGCGCCATAAATTCTTCTTTCTGCACCAAAGATTTAAATGACCCGAATTTGCAAAGACTAAAATTTTTGCAGTAAGTAGAATTATGCCAAAAACTTCCGTTATTTTTACCTGCTCCAATTGCGGCGCTCAATTCCAAAAATGGATTGGGCGTTGTTTGGAATGCGGACAATGGGGCACTATTGCCAAAACTCAAATCTCAATCCCGAGGTCTCGGGACAAAAAACAAAACGAAACGGCGGAATACGAACCAACTAAAACCGTAAATTTAAGTGAGATTAAAGATAAAAATGTAGCCAGAAAAAAAACCGGCCTCGGCGAGCTGGACCGCGTGCTGGGCGGCGGCCTCGTGCCGGGCAGTTTGATCCTGCTGGGCGGCGAGCCGGGCATCGGCAAATCTACTCTCGCCTTGCAACTCGCCGACCTTTTGCCCAACTCGCTCTATCTGTCTGGCGAAGAATCGGTGGAACAAATAAAATTGCGCGCCGACCGTTTAAAAATAAAAAATTCAAGTCTGCGTTTTGGCAATGAAAATAGTGTGGAAAAAATTATCACCACCATTAAAAAATCCGCCCCGACCCTGGCCATAATCGATTCGGTGCAAACTATTGTTTCGGAAGAGGTCGAAGGCGAGGCCGGAAATTTAAATCAGGTGCGCGCCAGCGCGGTTAAACTTTTGGAAGCCGCCAAAGCCACGGCCACCGCCATTATTCTGGTGGGCCAGGTAAATAAGGAAGGAACATTGGCCGGACCAAAAACCTTGGAACACCTGGTGGACACCGTGCTCTACTTGGAGGGCGACCGCTTTCATCAATTTAGGATTTTACGCGCCGCCAAAAATCGTTTCGGCTCTACCGATGAGGTAGGAATTTTTTCCATGGAAGAAAACGGCTTAGCCGAAGTAAAAAACCCTTCCGCGGCCTTTTTAACCGGCCGCGAAGCCAATGTCCCGGGCTCGGCCGTAACCTGTTTAATGGAAGGCACCCGGCCGATTTTGCTGGAAGTCCAGGCGCTGGTGACCAAAACCAATTTCGGCTATCCGCAAAGGCGCGCCTCGGGTTTTGATTTAAACCGTTTGCAGGTTTTAATCGCTGTTTTAGCCAAACGCGCCGGCCTGCCTTTGGACAGTTATGATATTTTTTTAAATGTGGTGGGCGGCCTTTCGGCCGATGAGCCGGCGGCGGATCTGGCCGTAACCATGGCCATTGCCTCGGCCTTAAAAAATAAGCAGCTGCCTAAAAATTTAGTATCTTTTGGCGAGGTGGGCTTGGGCGGAGAGGTGCGTTCGGTGAACCAAACCAAAAAAAGACTGGAAGAAATAAAAAATTTGGGTTTCGAATTTGCCGTCATGCCGGAAACTAAAGAGGCCTTAAAAATTACCGGACTAAAAATTGCTCATTTAAAAAATGTCCAAGAAATTGTGGAAAAAATAATTAAATAAATATGAGGGAACTTAAAACTACTGACCCTAATTTTGAAAGAGAAATCAAGACGGCAATAATTGAAGAGCTGGACCGTGCCGGCGAACACCGGTTGGACTTGTCCCCATTAGGCCGTGGTTCGGAATTAAAAGAATTGGAGCTTGATCTAGACGCCGCCCTGGCTCAATTTTATCGCGCTCACAAAAAAACCGCTTTACGAGCGGAACCCGAAGAAAATCTGGTGGCCAACTGCAAACAAGCGGTTCAGGAATTCGGTTCAATCTTGGCTGAAAAAGACGAAGAAGACACTTCTTTTTTTGATGATTATCCCGAAGCGATTTACGGCGAGACTCGCAGTGAAGGCCCGCTTAAAGGGAAATTTACCGTGTTTGATTATCACAGTGTTGGATTTTTAAGCCTGCCGTTGGATAAGGAAAGAAAAATTTTTGTCGCCTTGGATTTAACCTACGATGCCGTGGGTGGCGGGCCGACCAGAACCCTGGCTATTTTAGGCCACTCCGAAGCGGAAGTTATAAACGCTCTAAAATCGCATTACGGCGGCGAGTGGAAAAAAGTCCTTAAACTTGATCCGGATAAAAAAACTTATAGATTTATAGGGTAGGGCTTACTCCAAATGCACTGCGGTCTCCCATTCTTTTACTTTCTTGACAATTGTAGAAAATTTTTCTAAATTCGGCGCTATCTCACGCGCGGCCTCCCGCGCCTTTTTTATTATTTCAAAATCGGTCATCTTGGCCAAGCGCAAATTAGCCAGGCCGCTCTGGGCCGTGCCATAAACCTCGCCCGGACCGCGCAGTTCCAGATCCTTTTCCGCGAGCTTAAAACCATCGCTGGCTTTTTCAAAAAAACTTAATCTTTCTTTAACCCGGCTGGAAAAAGAATCAGTAAACAAAAAGCAATAGGATTGATGGACAGAACGCCCCACCCGCCCGCGGAACTGGTGCAGTTGCGCCAGGCCAAAGCGATCGGCCCCTTCAATCATCATCACGCTGGCATTGGGGATGTCCACGCCGACTTCTACCACCGAGGTGGAAACCAAAATATCAAACACACCGGCTTTAAAATCGGACATAACTTTGCTTTTGTCGGCCGAGGGCATTTTGCCGTGCAGATAACTTATCCGCAGATCCGGAAAAATATTATCCGAAAGTTTTTGGTATTCGGTCATTACCGACTTTTTTTCCACGGAAGAAGAAAAGGGATAATTAATCGGCACAAATTCGTCTTCCCCGTTTTCTTTTTTCTTCTCTTCAATTAAGGGGCAAACCACAAACACCTGCCGGCCGTTTTTTACCTGCTCATGGATAAAAGCGTAAGCCTTGTCGCGCTTGGCCGGTTCCACCAACCGAGTTAAAATCTTTTTTCGGCCGGCCGGCAATTCGTTAATCACCGACACTTCCAAATCGCCATAAAGCATCAGCGCCAGCGACCGCGGAATAGGCGTGGCCGTCATACTTAAAAAATGCACCGCCTCTCCCTTGGTTTTAATCACTTTGCGCTGTTCCACACCAAAACGATGCTGTTCATCCACAATTACCAAGCCTAAATTTTTTCCGCCCGAGGCGGATCCGCCTTTGGCGGAAAAATTTACTTTTTCAGTCAGCAGCGCGTGAGTGCCGATGATTATGTCTAAATGCCCCGAATCAATTTTTTCCAAAATACTTTTTTTGGTTAAAATTATTTGTCCCTCCTGGGTGTTGGCCATTTTTTGACTGCGGGTAAACAAACCCACCGACACGCCGGAGCCGGTTAAAAGCCGGCACAAAGAATCAAAGTGCTGGCGCGCTAAAATCTCCGTCGGCGCCATCAGCGCGGCTTGATGGTTATTGAGCGCGGCGTTGTACATGGCCATGGCCGCCACCACGGTTTTACCCGAGCCCACATCCCCCGAGAGCAAACGATTCATGGGAGATGGCCGGCTTAAATCCTGTAAAATTTCCCAGGCCGAAATGCGCTGGGTGTTGGTGAGGGCAAAGGGTAATTTTTTTACAAACGCTTTAATCTCCATTTCTTTAAATTCCAGCGCCGGCGCCACCAAGCGTGATTTGTTAATCCGGGATAATTCGGCTTTAAGCTGAAGCAAAAATAATTCGTCAAATTTTAACCGGCCGGCGCTTTGCTTTAAATCCGTTTGATCCACCGGGAAATGTAAGCTATGCAAAGCCGCGGACAAGGGTATTAAATTTTCATCCTCTAAAATCTTTTCCGGCAGCCATTCCGGTATTACTTTGGAAAGTTCTATTACCTGACTAACTAAAAACCTGATTTGTTTTTGGGTTAAGCCGGCGGTCACCGGATAAATCGGCACCAGCCGGGCCGTATGCGTGGCCGAATGGCGAGTGTCAAACTTTTCATAAGTCGGACTCACCAATTGCGCGCCCAGTATATCGCTTTTAACTTTGCCCGACAAAAGCACTTCATCGCCGGGTTTTAAAATGTTTACAATAAACGGCTGGCCAAACCACACCACCCGCAAACTCCCGCTCTGGTCGCTTACCAGCGCTTCGGTGACGTTAGTCCGCCGGCGGAAACTCCGTTTGTTGGCAATCAGCTCAATTTGCCCCTTAACCGTCACCATCTCCCCTTCTTTAAGGTCGGATATTTTTACCACCCGGCTGTAATCCTCATAGCGAAAAGGAAAATAATACAAAAGATCACGGGCGTTTTTAAC
>JBBUBK010000067.1:11747-15484 GCA_038058265.1 Patescibacteria group bacterium | reverse complement strand
CCATCGCTCATTTCTCTCTTGACAACTCATTTCATATATGATACAATATCATCATAAATATGAAATACAGAGAAATTTTGCTAGAACAACTCAAAAACCAGCCCTATTTCACTAAAAAGGCCATATATCAGTTAAGCGAACAGTACGGGCTAAAAAAGACCACGGTTGATACCTATATCAGCCGATCTTTGAAACGTAAAGACATAATCCCCTTAAAAAGGGGGTTATATGTGTCTGCTGATTTTTATAATAAAAACAAAAATGACACATCCTATTCCTTCTACCTTGCCAACATTATCCGCACACCTTCATTTGTGAGCTCATGGACAGCACTCCAGTATTATAATTTGGTAACCGAGTCAATCCATACTATCACATCAACCACTCCTAAAGTTACTCGAACTTACGAAACAAAGGCTGGCAACTTTGTATATCAGTCTATACAAAAGGAATTGTTTTCAAACTTTTCTACAGTGAAAGGAAAATTTGATTTTTTTATTGCCTCTCCTTCAAAAGCACTCTTTGATCTGCTGTATTTTAAAACACGACAGTTCCATGGTGTAAGTATTGAAAATATTAAATCACTTGTCGAAGAACTACGCATTGACATAGACGAAATAAGTCAGGCTGAACAGAAAAATTTTTATTCAATGATAAAAAATTATTTACACTATGGACAATCAGATACTCGCAAATCTTAAAGAAAAATTTAACGGGCTCGCTACTGTTGGCGAATTAGACGCCGAGACGCAGCGCAATGTACTTAAAGAAGAGTTACAGTACTATATTCTCAATTTTATCTATCATCACCCGGAATACAGCAATTGGATTATGTATGGGGGTTCCGCACTGCGTATTTGCCACGGTCTTGATCGTATGTCCGTTGATTTAGATTTTGAAGTTGATCATACCGTATCCGAATCTTTTTTAAACGAGTTAAAAAAAGAGGTAGAAACATATTTTTTTAATACTTATAATACCGGACCAGAACTGCTAATAATTAAATTAACAACTGACCGTGGTTTACGATTGTATTTTCATATTGGAGATGAGTTGGATGTTAATCACCCGTCAAAACAGGTAATTGTTAAAATTGACCTCAATCATTTTGAAGCGCCGAAGACTGTAATAGAGCGCCGGCCGATAAACCGCGACCAGTTTTCTTTTGTGATCAAGACATACAATATGTCCGCCTTGATGGCTAGCAAAATTGTCGCTATTCTTCTGCGTGGACAGCGCGGTGGTTTGGGTGGCGTCATGTATGAAGAAAAAGGACGTGATATTTATGACCTTCTTTGGTATATGACGAAAAAAGCTATACCTGATCTTGATTATTTGATTGCTAAAAAAATCGATGTAAAAGATTTACAGGCCTTGTTTGACAAATTGACCCTACAAATGAACAAAGTGAATGATACGAATTTAAAACAGGACTTGTCTCCCCTTTTTACTGATCAGACATTTATTGAAAACTGGCTTAAGAATTGGCGAACAACTTATCTGCGACTTTTTGAAGATTATGATATACGCACTGTTGCCAACATAGAAAAAATTGTCATCGCCAAAGATTTTCGGGCGGATAATTACCTTTTTCATCTTATCTACATTTCCGACGAAGACAAATCATTAATAATTACTTGTTCAATTAGTGATTACTGGATTAATTTTCGCGAGGGCGATCTATCGATAACAATAGATGAAAAAGTAAAAAATATCGTTGAATTTAGTAATAATGAAATTACTAATAAACCGGCTTCACAAGACAAGTTACTACAATATGCAACACTTTTTTATCAGAAGACAGAAAACTATCTAAAAAAAGTAAATCACACAATTTTTGGTGATAGTATAGATACCAAACTCATCAGAATGACTGCGGACAACCTAAACCAAAAAGAGCAGCTACTGATCAATAAATCAACGTTGTTATCTTGCGAGCTGGACGATTTGTTGAAGTGATATGGCTACGGGGCATTCACCCCTTACCCCTCTGCCCATTCGCCATATTGTGTGAGCGAATTCGCCCCCCACTTGCCCCCCGTGATTGAATGGTGAGCGAAAAAAACAAAAAGTGTAAAAATTTTACAACGCCTAACAGCCGATATGCGGTTCCGCTCCCTTCGGTCGCTTCACCCATATTCGCCTACGGCAAACATCGCATACTTGGCATGCACCCCGTCCTTTGGACATTTTGTCTCTACACCCGGCCCCGCGTCCCGAGTTCTAGAGATTGCGGGGCTTTTCTTTTTATCGGTCAACAAGGTATAATAAAGGCATGTTTATCATTCCCAAAAATGAACTTAAAATGGACTTTGCCCGCTCCAGCGGTCCGGGCGGTCAGAACGTAAATAAAACCTCCAGCAAAGTTCAGCTACGCTGGAATATTTTATTTTCCCGCGCCCTCTCTCCGGAACAAAAATGGCGTTTACAAAATAATCTGCGAAACAAAATTACCAAAGAAGGAGAAATTTTAATCAGCGCCGAAGATGAGCGTTCGCAATACGCCAACCGGGCCAAAGCCCTAAAACGGCTAAACGAAATGGTGAGTAAGGCTCTATCGGCGCCCAAAAAACGCCGCCCCACCCGCCCTACCAAAGCCGCCAAAATAAAACGACTGGAAAGCAAAAAGAAGAGATCGGCTATCAAAAAAACTCGCTCACTTTCGTATTTTCGCAAATTTTCGTAATTTTGTAGTTAATTAATATTATGTTTACCGGCATTGTGGCCACCACCGGCCGCTTAAATAAAATTGAGAAAAATAAGGGAAAAATTTACTTCACGATTGGCGTAAAGAATTTTTTGAGCCGTGTTAAAATCGGCGAGAGCATCGCCTGCGACGGCGTGTGTTTAACCGTAATTAAAAAAACACCGCAGGGATTTACCGTGGAGCTGATGCCGGAAACGCTAAAACGGACGCGCTTTGGCCAGGTTAAAGTCGGCGAACCGATTAATTTGGAGCTGGCCTTAAAAATCGGCCAGCGGCTGGACGGACATTTTGTAATGGGCCATGTGGATGGCGTGGGCGTGATTAAAAAAATAATCAAAGAGGGTGAGTATGTTTCTCTGCTGATCAAAGTCCAGCCGGTTCTAAATAAATATCTGGCCTACAAAGGCTCGGTGGCGGCAAACGGGGTGAGTTTAACCGTGGCCAAAGTGGCCACAAATATTTTTAAGGTTTGCCTCATCACCCACACGCTTAAAGTTACCAACCTCTCCCGCCTTAAAGTCGGCGACAAAGTAAACTTAGAGGCGGATATGATTGCCAAATATTTAGAAAAATTATTAAAAAAATAATTTATGAAAGTTAATCGCTTTAAAAAATTAACCGGCCGAGGTCTAAAAATTGCCATCGTCCGCGCGCGCTTTAACGAATCAATTACCCAGGGACTTTTGGACGGAGCTAAAGAAGCCCTGCTGGAAACTGGCGTAAAGGCCAAAAATATTTCCGTTTTTGAAGCCCCAGGTTCGGTGGAGCTTCCCCTGCTTTGCCAGCGCCTGGCGCGCGCTAAAAAATATCATGGGATAGCGGCCCTAGGCGCGGTCATAAAAGGCGAGACAGCGCACTTTGAACATGTAGCCCGCCTGGCCGCGGACGGCCTGATGGCGGTGATGCTTAAAGAGAACCTGCCCATCGCTTTTGGCGTGCTAGTTACCTATAACCTAAAACAGGCGCAAACGCGCGCTAAAAATAACCCCAACAACAAAGGCCGCGAAGCCGCCCTGGCGCTGGTGGAACA
>JBBUBK010000067.1:8990-11647 GCA_038058265.1 Patescibacteria group bacterium | reverse complement strand
TATGCGAAAAGACATTCATCCCGAATACTTTAAAGATGCCAAGGTGACCTGCGCCTGCGGCAATTCTTTTGTTACCGGCAGTACGCTTAAAGAAATCCGCGTGGAGTTGTGCAACAAATGCCACCCCTTTTACACCGGCAAACAAAAGTTCGTGGACACTGCCCGCCGCGTGGAAAAATTTCAGGAACGCGCTGAAAAAATAACCGCGGCCAAAGCTGTCCGCAAAGGCAAAAAGGTAAAGAAAGCCGCGGCCAAAAAGAAGAGGGTGGCCTCCGCCAAAGGCGGATCCGCCTCGGGCGGAGAAGCTAAGGCTTAGCTAAATCATACCCAAAAACAGACCGAGGTGATATAATACGCCCAGGTCTGTTTTTAATTAAATATGCTTAAAAAATACCTTGATCTAAAATCAAAATTCCAAAAATTGGAAGCCGACATGCAAAACCCGGCTATTATTAATGATTCCAAAAAATTAAAAGGGGTCGGCCAGGAATATGCCGAATTAAAACCGGCCATGGAAAAAATTATGGATCTAGAGGGGCTGGAAAAAAATATCGCCGAAACCAAATTGATTATTACCGACGAGACCGACGACCAGATGCACGAACTGGCCGAAGTGGAACTCGCCGAAATGGAAGAACAACGGCAAAAACTGGAAGCGGAACTGGAAGAGCTAACCCGCCCGCAAGACCCGCTGGATAAAAAAGACGTGATTATTGAAATCCGCGCCGCGGCCGGCGGTGATGAATCGGCTTTGTTTGCCGCCGAGCTGTTTAGAATGTATGGCCGTTACGCCGAAGAAAAAAGATGGAAGACCTCGCTGATTGATACCAACCGCATCGGCATCGGCGGTTTTAAAGAAGTTATTTTTTCCGTCAAAGGCCATAATGTTTTTAAAGATTTAAAATACGAAATGGGCGTGCACCGGGTACAGCGCGTGCCGGAGACGGAAAAAACCGGCCGCATCCACACCTCCACCGTCACCGTGGCCGTCTTGCCCGAAATTGAGGAAACGGAAATAAAAATTAATCCACAGGATCTGCGGATTGATACTTTTTGCTCCGGCGGAGCTGGCGGGCAAAGCGTCAATACCACTTACAGCGCGGTGCGCATCGTGCATGTGCCTTCCGGATTAGTGGTGCAATGCCAGGACGAACGCTCGCAAACCTCCAACCGCGAAAAGGCCATGGCCGTGCTGCGCTCCAGGCTCTTTCAGCTGGACCGCGAGAAAAAACAAAAAGAATTAACCGAAAAACGCAAATCACAAATCGGTTCCGGCGACCGCAGTGAAAAAATCCGCACTTACAATTTTCCGCAGGACCGCATTACCGATCACCGCATTCACCAAAGCTGGAATAATATCAATCCCATTTTAGACGGTAAAATTGAACCAATAATTCTCGCCCTGCGCGACGCCGAATATCATCCGGAAAAAATTAACGCCGCGTCTGAAGATGAGGAATAAAAAAATAAATATTTAAAATGTCTTCCCGCCAAACAAAAATTGGCCTCGGTCTTATACTAACTTTAGCCGTTATTCTTAGAATGGCGGCTATTTTAAATTATGGCCATTTTTGGGATGATGAAATGTTTAGTTTTATTTACAGCCAAAAACCCTGGCTGGATTCCTTAAAATTTTGGCTGTGGGAAACCAATCCCCCGCTTCATCTTCTAATTTTAAAACTCTGGTTTTATGTTTTTCCGTCCACGGAATTCTTTGCCCGCCTACCCAGTCTTTTGGCTGGCGTCTTGAACGTTTATTTTATTTTCGTCCTGGGTAAAAAAATGTTCAACGAAAAAATCGGCCTGCTTTCGGCTTTGCTCCTCGCCCTTTGGCCTTACCACATTTTTCTCTCGGCCACGGCCCGCGGTTACGCCTTTTTACTTTTATTCGCCCTGCTCTCGGTTAATTTTTTCCATGATATTTTTATCTTGAATCAAACAACTGTTAAAAAATATTTTTGGTTTGGGCTGTTTAATCTATTATTGCTCTATACTCACCTCACCGGCCTGGCAATTATTTTAACGCCGGCCGTTTTTATTTTAATTTTTAAACGGAAGGACCTAAAATTATGGCTAAAAATAAACCTGCTGCCTGCCCTGCTTTGGTTGGTTTGGGCCGTGCCGTCTTTTTATTCTAAAACCGGCGCCGCCACTCTAAATAACGCCTGGTTTTTAAACCTCTCCCAAGGGCCACTGGACATTATCCGTTCGCTCAATCCCCTTTTTGGCGGACCCAGCTGGTGGCCCTACAGTTTAATTCTGATTATTTTAATTTTAACCGGCGCCATTATCGTCTTTTTAAAACAAACAAAGCTAAAAACTATTAATACTAACTTTGTTTTTACGAATCTTTTAATTTGGCTGCCGCTTTTAGGCGCCGGAATTTTTGGCTTATGGAATATTAAATTTTTTGTCATCACCTTGCCCTTTTTGGTTTTACTTGTGGCTTATCTGTTAAACCAACATCTCCGCTCTGTTTTTTTAACAATATTACTGACTATAACTATTTGCCTGCCAGGACTCTACGGTTTAAACCAGATTTTACCGGTTCAAAATTGGGACACGGTTAATAATTATCTGCGCTCTAAAACCAATAACCAAAAACAGGTTTTAATTTATAATAATTTTATCCTTAAACCGCAGTTTGACCGCTATTA
>JBBUBK010000067.1:3666-8890 GCA_038058265.1 Patescibacteria group bacterium | reverse complement strand
TAAACCTTAAACAACTGCGCCAAAAATCCGCCGGGCAACTTGACCCGCTGGATTTTGACCTGCTTCTCTCGGCCGCGCTTAAAAAACCGCGCGAGTTTTTATATATTCATCCGGAGCAAAAAATTACTGCCGGACAACTTAATAATTTTAAAAAACTTCTGGCCCGCCGGAAACGCGGCGAACCCTTGGCCTATCTTTTGGGCCACAAAGAATTTTTTGGATTGGATTTTAAGGTCAATAAAAACGTGCTTATCCCTCGTCCGGAAACGGAGATAATGGTGGAGGCGGCGGCGCGCCAAATTTCAAATATCAATCCCGAGTACTCGGGACAAATATCAAATAAAATTCAAAATCAAAATAACAAAATCATTCTCGTTGATGTGGGCACTGGTAGTGGTTGTATACCAATTGCCCTAAGCAAAGTATTAAATATTAAAAATATTAAAATATTTGCGACTGATATTTCCGCAAAAGCTTTAAAAGTTGCCCAATACAACGCTAAAAAACACGGAGTTAAAATTATTTTCAAAAAAGGCCACTTGTTAAAACCAATTCTGTCAACAATGAAACAATTTAACAATTTAACAATGATCATCACCGCCAACCTCCCCTATGGCTGGAAAGCCTGGAAAAATAATACTTCAGCCGAGGCCAAAGGCTTAAAATTTGAGCCGGCCATTGCTCTTTTTACCGACAAAAACGGCCTGCAACTTTATGAAGAATTGCTTAAACAAATCTCGCAAATTAATATCCAATATCTAATATCCAATATCTTTATTTATTTAGAAATCGACCCCCGTCAAACTAAGCTCATTAAACCTCTGATAAAAAAGTATTTACCAGTTGCCAAAGTGGAAATAAAAAAAGATCTCGGCAGCCGAGATCGGTTGGTGATAATTAAAAATTAGTTAGTCACTTCCATCACCATATTCTGTGGCACGATTTGTACCCAAGTCTGCCCGGCCGACAAAGGAATCTCCTGGCTATTAACATCATAAAATTTAGTCCGGTCGGCCGGATTGGCTTTTTTCCAGGTCCCGCGGATCATCTTGCCTTCTCGCAATACACGCCCCTCGCCGGCGCCGACGGTAATAATGGCGCGCCGGCCGATTTCATCAATCACTTTCATCTCCGTCAGTTGGATTAAAACATTATCCGCGTAAACGATTTGGCCCTCGGCCGTAATAAATTTTTGACCATTCACCCATCTTTCATAACGTCCCACGGACGCGTCAAATTTCCAGCTTACTTTATAATCCACAAAATAATTTAAAGTTATCTCTTTAACCGGTTCGGATGAGGTGCCACTGGCCAAAGGTCCGAATTTCCAGCCAGTCCAAGCGCTCGCGCCATGCGCGGCGCTAGTGATCGTCAAAAATTGTTGCCACAACTCGCTGCTAGTGTACAAATTATGCGGGGCGCTACGCTCGGCAGAACGCCAATAATACCGCCCGTTATAAAATTCATTGGCATCAAAAATATTATCCCGCTTAATCAATTCCAAAGCCTCGGGTGAACCGCCGCTATGCAGATACAACGCCTCGCCGTATTCGCGCAACCAATCCAGATAGTAGGCCCTGGCGCTGCGCACCGGTCCCACTTTGGCCACTTTTTGCGCGCGGTCAAAAATAGCAAAAAATCTTGTGATGCCGCCTTCGGCCGGGGCCTCATAAACTACCCTGGCCTCATCCAAACCAGATGGCGGCCAGGCGTCGGGGTGATTATCAATCATTACCCCCACAACATTCGGGGTTTGTCCGCTGGAACTGGCCGCGCCGGTACCGTCCAGCTGACTAAAATATTGATAAGTCGTTTTTGGCGCGGTTTCACTTTTCCAGACAATTTTGGAGGATAATTGGTTGTACAACAAATAACCGCCGAACAAAATGGCGACCAGGCTTAAAAAAATTAACCAAAATTTAATTCTCATAATACAATTATATCACAAAAAAATTCCCCCGAACATGCGGGGGAATTTTTTTGTTATTTTTTCTCTTCTTTTTTATCTTTTTCTTCCTTGCCGGCCGGAGCCGTTTTAGCGCCTTCGACGCCTTCCGCCACGGCCTCGCCTTCCTCTTCTTTCTTCTTGCCGGCGACTTCAATCTTGCTCACATCGGCCGCCTTGGCTTCGTCTTCCATCTTCTTTATTTCTTCTTCGGTCATGGCCGCCGCCGCCTTGACCACCAAGTCTTCGGCGTGCGGGCTGGTTATTTCTAACCCAACGGGTAAAACCAAGTTTTTAATCTTAATCACGTCATCAAAAGTTTTTAAGACCGCTAAATCCACCTCCAGGTAGCCCACCAAATCCTTAGGCAAACATTTTACATGCACCACGCTTAAGCTGTGCATCAGGGTGCCGCCGAGTTCCTTAATAGCCGGGGATTCGCCGCTAAAACGCAATTCCACCGTGGCTGTCACCGGCTGGTTCATATCAATCCGGCGCAAGTCCACGTGAATCACGCGGTCGGAAACCGGGTCGCGCTGGACTTCCTGAATTAAAATTTTACCGCCATCCTGGCCGTCAACTTTCAAATCAATCAAACTGGAGACGCCGGCGTCATGGTGCAGTTTGAGAAAATTAGCGTAATCCAAAGTTAAGGATTCGGTGGCTTTGCCCACGCCATAAACCACCGCCGGAATCTTGGTGGCAGTGCGGGTTTTTTCTCCTTTGTCGCCGCGGTGAGCGGCCGATAACTTGAAAGACATATTTAGAAATTAAAATTATTCTTTTCAATTAACTGATGGGTGTTTAAAACCTCGTCCAAAGTCAGTGGCCCGGAACGGTAAATCCTTTGAGCGTCATCATAATTTAAATCGGTAATCATGCCCACCGAACTTAAACCGTGGCCAAAATTTAAGACCATGGTTAAAAAATAACCTTGGCACCGGCCGCAAGTTAGGTGGATTAGGCTGGCATTGTCCTTCTCTTCCACCAGCTTAGCGCCCTCCAGATTATAATTTTCATTGCAAACCGGACAGCGGCTTATAAATTTTAAGGCCTCCCGCCAAGACTCTGTTTTTTTGCCTAAAATCATAGGGAAAAATGAGTGTCATTATCTTAAACGATTTTAATTAAAATGTCAACCCCCTGCCCCGACTTCCCAGCAGCCTGCATAACGTACTTATACTACCTCATATTAACCTTCGTGACAACTCAGCTTTATATCATTTGTCATGTCACTCATTTCGTAAACTTCGTACCTTTTCGTAGTTAATACGTAATTATTTAATATTTTTTCACCACCATGCTCTCCGCGATGCCGATTAAAAACAAATTTATAAGTAGCGACGAACCGCCATAACTTACAAACGGCAAGGTGACGCCGGTGATGGGAAGCAACCCGAGGCCAGCCCCCACATTAATTACCACCTGCGAAAAAAACAAGATTAAAATACCGGCCACCACGGCGGAGATAAAATCATCGCCGGAATTTTTAATTAAACGTAAAAAACGCCAAAAAATCACCCCAAATAAAATCATAATGACCGAGGAGCCCACAAAACCCAGCTCTTCGCTGATGACGGCGAAAATAAAGTCGGTTTGCGCTTCCGGCAAAAACCGCAACTGGCTTTGCGAGCCAAAACCCAGGCCCCGCCCAAAAAATTGCCCCGAACCCACGGCAATCAACGATTGATTAAGATTGTAGCCGGAAATTAAAGGGTCGCGGGCCGGATCAATAAAGTTAAGCAAACGATTTTTTTGATAATCTTTTAAAAAGAAAGACCAGCCCAAAGCGGCCGCGGCGATTAAACCCAAAATCAGTGACAATAAAAAAAGCCGCCGCGTGCCCACCAGATAAACCAGCCCCAGCCAAATTAAACCGATGAGCACCGCTGAGCCCAAATCCGGCTGCAGCATTACTAAACCTATCATCGTTAGAGCCACCGCGCCGGTGCCCCAAAAAAACAAGGGGCGTTCATAACGGCGGCCAAAGCGAGAAATAATGTAAGCCATAATTAGAATAATGCCCACCTTGGCAAACTCCACCGGTTGAAAATTAAACCCGCCCAAAGTAAACCAGCCCTTGGTCCCGCGGATATTTTGTCCGAAAATTAAAACGCCCAACAATAAAACTAAAGCCAAGACGTACCACCACTTGGCCGAAGAACGCCAAAAAGTATATTGCCGCTGGCTCGCCCAAAAAAAGAGGGCGAGACCAGCCCCCAAAGCAATAAGCTGTTTTTTAAAATAGACGAGTTCTGCGCCGCGCGAGAGATCCACGCTGTAAATGGCGGATAACCCCAGAGCCACCAGCAACACCACCGCCGAAAACAGAGTCCAGTCAAAACTGCGCGGCGAAAACTTGCTTAAATTAAACATAAAATTTATTTCTCTGGCGCCAGATACACGTTTTTGTCGTAAATATTAATCAACGGAAAAATCTTAACGCCGTCAACATTTAAACTTTCCGCAAAACTTCGCAAATCAACATCTTTGGTTTCTAACGACTTTATCTCCGGTAACTTTAAAGGTAAAACTCCCACCATCGTTTCTCCGTCTAGAAGCGCCACATAAAAAGAGGGTTCGGCATAACTGTAAGCGCTTTGGTTGGTTAATTTAAATCTAACGGCATGGGCATTGGGCGCTTCGGGTATGCCACCGGCGCGGGTAAAACTAAAATCGCTGGTGGTAAAATTAAGCCGTTCATCAGCCCACGCCTTGGTGTCCACAATGCGGTGGAGCGAAACCCGCCGCCAAACAATATTTTCCAGCATCAGATCACCGCCCGCCGCGCCCCCCTCCACGCCCAGAGCCGCGATGGGCTTGCCCTCGCCCGGCAAAAGCCAACCGTGTTGCCTGGGGGTCTTATTCTCCCCTACTATAAAATAAAAGTCAAATTCCGTAAAAAATCGTTCGTTGGGATTAACCACCTCGGCCACCAGGTCGGACTTGTTGACTCCGCCCGCGAAAACTTGCGTATTTAATACCTGAATCTGCGCCGGGGAATATTTGGCGTGGATTAAAGTGTAATCCACCTGGCTGGACAGGTCTTTTCTTAAAGCGGCGTCTTCGGTTAAGCCAAAAATAAGATAATCGCCCCACTGCCACAAACTAAAAAGAATCGTAACAGCGCTAAACGCCGCCAACGACCCCACTAATAATTTATACAACAACAAACGATGCTTAACATACCATAGGCCCAACTTCAATTCCCCGCTGGGAAACTCGCCGGTGGGATCCTGGTATTTTTCAAAACTGGGTTTTTTAAGCCCGTTTTTTACC
>JBBUBK010000067.1:0-3566 GCA_038058265.1 Patescibacteria group bacterium | reverse complement strand
CGGCAGTTACAGCGCCAAGGATATTACCGTCTTAGAAGGCCTGGAAGCGGTGCGCCGTCGCCCGGGCATGTATATCGGCTCCACCGGCCCCGTGGGCTTGCATCATCTTATCTGGGAAGTGGTGGACAACTCCATTGATGAAGCCATGGCCGGCTTTTGCAACCAAATTACCATTACCCTCTTACCCGACCATTACGTTTCGGTAAAAGATAACGGCCGCGGCATCCCGGTGGATATCCATCCGCAAATGAAAGTGAGCGCCCTGGAAGTAGTTTTAACCAAACTTCATGCCGGCGGCAAGTTCGGCAATGAGGGCTATAAGGTCTCCGGAGGTCTGCACGGCGTGGGTGTGTCCGTGGTTAACGCCCTTTCCACCCGGCTAGTGGCCGAAGTGCATCGCGATGGTAAAATTTGGGAACAGGAATTTAAAAACGGCGGCAACCCGGTTAAAAAAGCCCGCGTCATCGGCAACTGTAAAGACACCGGCACCACCATCACCTACCGGTCGGATGACTCTATTTTTGAAACCATTAATTTTGATTGGAAAACTATCGTGGACCATGTGCGCCAGACAGCTTATTTGTCCAAAGGCGTCCGCATTATTATTAAGGATGAACGGCCGGCCGAGGAAAAGGTCGTGGACAAAACCGCCCTGGAGATGCCGAATCCGGTTTATCAATTTTTCTTTGAGGGCGGCATTGCCTCTTATGTGCGCTATATTAATCATAACCAGGAAATAAAACACGAAAATGTTTTTTATATAGAAAAAGAAGCCGAGGGGATTAAGGTGGAACTGGCTCTGCAATACAACAATGAATTTACCGAATCGCTTTTTGCTTTTACCAACAACATTTTTAACCCGGATGGCGGGACCCATGTGGCCGGCTTCCGCACCGCCTTAACCCGTGTGCTTAATACTTACGCCCGGGGCAAAAATATTTTAAAAGAAAAAGACCCCAACCTTACCGGCGAAGACGTGCGTGAAGGTCTTAACGCTATTATTTCCATTAAGGTCCGCGAACCGCAATTTGAAGGCCAGACCAAATCCAAACTGGGCAACACCGAAGCCAAAACCGCGGTGGAAGTCGTGATGAACGAACAATTTTTAATCTTTTTAGAAGAACACCCCAAGGACGCCGAAGGCATAATTGGCAAGTGTCTCTTATCCGCCAAAGCCCGCAACGCCGCCAAATTTGCCCGCGACGCCATTTTACGCAAAGGCGCCTTGGAGGGCTTTACCCTGCCCGGCAAGCTGGCCGACTGTTCCAGCCGTGATGCCACCAGCTCCGAATTATATATTGTGGAGGGCGACAGCGCCGGGGGGTCGGCCAAACAAGGCCGCGACCGCGAATTCCAGGCCATCCTCCCCTTGCGCGGCAAGGTGCTTAACGTGGAACGCGCGCGCCTGGATAAAATTCTGGCCAACAACGAACTTAAATCTTTAATTATCGCCCTGGGCACCAATATCGGCGAACAATTTGATATTTCCAAACTCCGCTATCATCGCGTGGTAATTATGACCGATGCCGATGTGGACGGCGCGCACATCCGCACCCTGCTCTTAACTTTTTTCTACCGCCATTTCCCCGACCTTATTAATCAGGGCCATATTTATATCGCCCAACCCCCACTTTACAGCATCAAATTTGGCAAGGAAATGAAATACGCTTTTAATGATGAAGAAAAAGAAAGCATCATTAAAGACTTGGAAAAACGTAAAGGCAAGACTGAGGAAAAAGAAAAAGGCAAAACTAAAAAATCGGGGGACGTGTCTCCCTCTTCCCAAGAGGGAGCGGAGGGAGTTGCCTCAAGCGAAGGCTCCGAACCGGGCGAGGTGGAGTCTTTAAGCATCGGCGGGATTAAAGTAAATATCCAGCGCTACAAAGGTTTGGGTGAAATGAACCCCGACCAACTTTGGGAAACCACCATGAATCCGGCTAACCGCATTATGAAGCAAGTTGTGGTAGAAGACGCCGAAATGGCCAACGAAATCTTTGAAACCTTAATGGGCGACGAAGTGGAACCGCGCAAGAAGTTCATCCAAACCTACGCCAAAAACGTAAAGAATTTGGATATATAAAAGGCGTGTGGATAGCTCCTCTTGACTTTTTGGCCGTAATCATTTAGTATATCAATATCAAACGGCCTGCGGGCTGTTTTTAAAACCTTAAAATATGTTTAACTCTATCAAAAACTATTTCGTTGGCGCTTGGGCGGAAATGAAAAAAGTAAGCTGGCCTACCAAAAAGCAGACCTTTAACTACAGCGTTTTGGTGATCGGCATCAGCTTGAGCCTGGCCCTTATTTTTAGCGTTACCGACTATGTCCTTAACGCCGGTATTACCACTTTACTCGCCCGTTAAAGCCTTTTATCTATATGGCTAAACAAACACTCAACTTAGGCCGCCGCTGGTATGTGCTGCATACCTATAGCGGTTACGAAGAAAACGTTAAACACAATTTGGAACAACGCATTGAGTCCTTTGACATGCAGGACAAAATTTTTGGGGTCATCGTACCCAAGGAAAAAAAGATTAAAATAAAAAACGGCAAACGCGCCGTGGTGGAAGAAAAAATCTTTCCCGGCTATGTGCTGGTAGAAATGATCGTAACCGATGATTCCTGGTATGTGGTGCGCAACACGCCCAACGTCACCGGCTTTGTGGGTTCCGGTACTACCCCTACCCCCATAGACCAAAAAGAAGTGGAAGATTTGCTCCGCCGGGTCAATTTGGCCGAACCGATGCATAAGATTGATATGGAAGTTAACGATGTGGTGCGCATTATTGACGGGCCGTTTAAAAACTTTGAGGGCAAAGTCAGCAATGTGGATCAGGAACGCGGCAAGATTAAAGTAATGGTGACCATGTTTGGCCGGGAAACGCCGGTGGAACTGGATGCCCTGCAAGCCAAGAAAATTTAATAGATAACCAAAAAATATGGCAAAAAAATTAATGACCAGAATCAAACTGCAAATCGTGGGTGGCGCCGCCAACCCGGCCCCGCCAGTTGGTCCGGCTCTTGGCCAGCATGGCGTTAATATCCAAGGTTTTTGCAAAGAGTTTAATGACAAGACCAAAGAGATGAAAGGCGAAGTGGTGCCGGTAGTTATCTCCGTTTATGAGGACCGCAGTTTTAGCTTTATCATGAAAATCGCCCCGGTGCCGGAACTGATTAAAAAAGCGGCCGGCATTACCAAGGGCTCGGCCAAACCTTTACAGGAAAAGGTGGGTAAAATCACCAAAGCCCAGGTGCGCCAGATCGCTGAAAAGAAAATGCCGGACTTAAACACCGACAAGATAGAAGCGGCCATGAGCATGGTGGAAGGCACGGCCAAACAGATGGGTGTGACAATAGAAGGATAAAATAAATAAAAAAGACCAGTCCCGAGTACTCGGGACTGGTCTTTTTTATTTAAATTGTCATTCCGAGCGAAGCGCCGATGAGGCGCTGCCGAGGAATCTCTGGCCATTTACATCGCATTTATCTTTCCTCTCGTCAACGGCCCCAGCAATCCATTTACCGGTTTAATCTTATTGGCTTTTTGGAACTTCATAATCGCGGCT
>JBBUBK010000066.1:9959-20210 GCA_038058265.1 Patescibacteria group bacterium | reverse complement strand
TTTAGGCCAAAAAGAACCCCTTGACAAAAAGGTCTTTTTGTGTGAGTATGTAATTGCTTGTTTAAGTAGGTCGGGAATAGTTTTTGGTCGTTTTTGTCAACGCCTAACGGCAAACCAAGGAGGTGTGTGATGAGAGAGAGAACGGTGTTAGTACTCCTCGTGGTCGTGGTCCTGTTCGTCAACCTGAACGGCTGCGGGCCGAATAACAAGGTTCGGTTGCAGCAGGCGTTGGCCAACGCCAAGCAAAAGCAGACGCCGTACGCGCAGTTCCGGCTGAGCGACATCAGCGCCCGGAACATCACCTCGGAGGAAAAGCTGGCGGCCTACAGCGACAAGTTGGTAGCGTTCACGGCGGTCTATCTCGGCCGCCCGCCGGCGAATTACGCCGACGGCGAATACACGGTGCATTTGATTTCCGAAGTTATGGGATCTCCGATGAGGGAAGTCCGGTTCCTGGAAGATGCCAAGAGTCCGCTTTATGGCGAGTCCTGGCGGCAGTACATCGGGAAGCCCATGACAATCTGGGCGATAATCCAGTACACCCCGCCACCCAGTTTTTGGGAAAATTTGGGCACGGGAATGGCCAAAGCGGCTTTGTCTGGCGCGGTAAGCGGAACCCAGAAAGGACTCGCGAAACAAGGATATCAACTGAAACCCGAGCTGAACCAATCGCTCTCAAACATCAAGGCAGCGGCCGACGCGCCTGCCGGAGAGGAAAACGGTGTTGTTGAGTTTTACGCGCAGATGCTCCAGTTCACGGAAACAGTCGGGAGCGCTGCGCCAGCCCCTTCGTTAGCCCCTTTGATTAACGAGCTTCTCCAGCAAGCCATGCTCGCGAATTCAAAGGGTGACTACCAGAGCGCGATCCACTATACAGGTGAGGCGCTCAAACAGAAGCAGGATTTGGCGCCTGCCTATGTGACTCGCGGCGAGGCGTTTTTGGGGCTCCGGCAGGCGGAGCAGGCCATTGGGGCGTTTCTCAACGGCTTGGGTTCTGACCCCCAACTCTCGGCCAATCTCTTTGGTCTGGCTGAGGCATATTGGCTTCTGGCCGATAAGGGCAGGTCACAGCACTACTATAAGCTTTTCCTTAATTCGCCTGATCCGTACAAGGAAAAGTGGAGGGTAGACAGGGCCGGGAAGATGTTGCAGATGTAGGAGGGAGCGTTCTGTTTTAGCGGGGCCGAGAAGTTTTTTCTTCTTAGGCCCTTTTTTTATAATAAAAACATCCCCCGGTATACGAGGGATGTTTTAGTCTATTACGTAAGCCGAATTCTGTCTGCCCGCCGGTGAGGCGGGGAGGCAATCATTTCTCTGGCCGCGTTGTTGCCAACACGATCATGTCCGCCGTCGTTCCGACTTTACGTCGGAACTATGGCGTGACAATGCGAGCGAACTTTTTATCCCGAATTCTCGGGACTCTGCTCTTGCGCCAGGCAGGGCTTAGCACACTCCGTTGTCGCCAACGGAGGAGTATCGTAGCTTTGGTCTCGAGAACCAAAACTTCCATACACTTTTCACCTTTCCCTTGCCCGCCTGAGCTTTAGCGTAGGCGGGTGCTACTCTATAATAAATAGCTTCCGCCTCCGCCAAGGCTACGGCGGACAAAGTAGTATTGTCTCTGTGCCGCTTCCCTATTCCGACGTTGCCATCGGAATGGTGGGTGTTACCCATTGCCATTTTACCCAAATCAATTTGGTGGCTCACAACTATTCATCCGAAGATAAATGGCCGATATTGCCGGAAACCTTTTTGGATGGTGTTCGGACTTTCCTCCCCGATTATACATCGGGGCAATTGCCTGTAATAAACCTTAATATAATAGCACAAATTGGCCAAATTGTCAAGGTGGCGGTTATTTGTTATAATAATGATACTTTTACTTTTAACCATTATCTATGTCCAAAAAGATCTGTCCGTCGCAAAAAATCGCTGTTATCGGCGCCGGGGCCGTGGGGAGCGCCACCGCCTACACTTTAATGCTCAAAAATCTTTCTTCTCAGGTGGTGTTAATTGACGTTAACGAAGAAAAAGAAAAAGGCGAGGTGCTGGATATTGCCGATGGCTTGTGTTTTACGGAAACGGGTTGCGTTAAAGGCGCTAATTTTAAAGACGCTGCCGATGCCGATATTATTATTCTTACGGCCGGCGCGGCGCAAAAATCCGGCGAGACGCGGTTGGATTTGGTAAATAAAAATAAAGCCATCGCCACTTCTATTTTTAAGTCCATCGGGAAAATTAAACCCACGGCGATAGTTATTGTGGTGGCTAACCCGGTGGACATAATTACTCACTTAGCGCAAAAATTATCCGGCCTACCCCTCTCACAAGTCTTTGGCACCGGTACCGGGCTAGACACGGCGCGACTCCGTACGGCCGTAGGGCATTATTTAAAAGTTTATCCGCAAAGCGTGGATGGGTTTGTGATGGGCGAGCATGGCGACAGCGAATTTGTCGCCTGGAGCACGGTGGGCGTGGGCGGGGCCTCGGCCACGGAATTAATTAAGCCCGCGGACCGTAAAAAAATAGAGAACAGCGTCCGCAACGAAGTGTATGAAATTATAAAACGCAAAGGCGCCACTTTTTATGGCATTGCCGCCGTCACCACCGATGTGGTGGAAGCGGTGCTGTTTAATCAACACAAGGTTATGCCAGCCTCCACGCGTCTTAATAATTTTAATGGAGTATCGGGGGTGTGCCTGGGCGTGCCGGCGGTAATTGGCCGGGGCGGAGTAGAAAAAGTTTGGCCGGTTAAACTCTCTGGGGAGGAGAAAAAGAAGTTTCAAAAATCCGCCAGCGCGATTAAAAAATATCTCTAACACATATCACATAACACGCAACAAAAACTAAAATCCGCCTTAATTGGCGGATTTTAGGTTGCTGTGGACCGAGGGAGAGTTGAACTCCAGATGCTGGATGGTAAGCCGGCACGCAAGACCGCTTGCACTCGGCCCTGTTCTCGGCGACAGCGGCAATATTATAACATTTTTTATAAAAACAAAAAAGCTCCCCGAAGGGAGCTCTGAAGTTCTGAGTGCAATGTCTTTGCGACCGACTTACCATCTAATTATAGGATATCAAATTATTGTCTGTTTGTCAATAGGGATGTGGATAAGTTTTTGACTAAAATAAGGTTCAATCGCCGCGCCCAAACACGTTAAAAATAGTTCTAAAAAATTTTAGAATAAATATCTGTAAAATGGGGTCATTGATGCCCTCAGTATTGTGTTTAAACGTTTTTAGAGAACTGGAATTCCCTTTCGCAAAGATGTCGGTTACCATCAAGAGCAACCCGTTTGGCTCGGAACTCGCAATAGCTCTGAGTTTTTGCTGCTCCGCTCGTGCTCCACGCACAAAGTCGTCGCTCATGTTCCCAGCATCAAAGAGTCGAATCAACTTCTCTATATGCCTATTTCGAGCCTGAACATATTGCGAAAGCACTTCTGACACGTTTTTTGGTGAAGGTGAAAAAGCGACTGTGAAACCGTAAGTGCCTTCTCTTGTTGAGATTTCCATCAGGTCGACATTGGCGGGCAGTTGCGAATAGACATTCGACAACGAAGTAGGCGGAATCCTCCAACCTTCTGCCTTGGCGGTTGAAGCCGGCAAAGAAACCTGGCGATCACGACTGCAGCCGATGATGCTAATGGAAAAAACACTAATAAACGCGACAATCAGAACCACTAAGAAAACAGTAAAAAAAATATGAGTCTTAATTTTTTCTGCAGAAATGATAAACAAGTCACGCAGTTTAGATCTTTTATACACCATAATAAATTATTGCGCAGTTATTACTCGCTTTTCATTCATGCAAATCTTACACCTCAATCACCACTGGCAGAACCATGGGACGTTTCTCTGTTTTAGAAAACAGAAATTGTCCCACATAGTCGCGGATTTTGTTGCGGATGTAGTTGGTGTCGGCCCAGGACTTGGGGTCGGAATCCACCACTAATTTTTTAACGCGGTGGCGCAGGTCCTCAATTAACTCTTTGTGCTCTTTTAAAAAGACAAAACCACGCGAAATAATATCCGGATTTTGAATCAGGAGTCCGGTTTTAGTGTCCACGGTGGCAATAATTACCACCATGCCGTCCTCGGCCAGCACCTGCCGGTCGCGCAAAACGATATTGGTTTCATCGGACACGCCCAGGCCGTCCACAAACACATAATCGGAGACAATTTTATTTTTAGTGAGCTTGCCTACGCCACCCTTAAATTCCATAATTTGGCCGTTGTCGGCGATAAAGATATTTTCTTTGGGAAAGCCCATGCTCTCGGCTACCCGGCCGTTGTAGTGCAGTAAAAAGTGGTTGCCTTCAATAGGCACAAAATATTTTGGGTTTAAGAGGCGGATCATTAATTTTACGTCATCAGCTTTGGCGTGTCCGCCGGCGTGCACGTCCATCATCTGATAATGAATCACATCGGCGCCTTTGCGGAACAGGGTATCTTTAAGGCGCTGCACCGTGCGTTCGTTGCCGGGGATAACCGAAGAGGAAAAAACCACGGTATCGCCCACGCGCAGTTTAATTTCGCGATGTTCGCCGCTGGCAATGCGCATCAGCGAGGCGTTTTTTTCGCCCTGCGCGCCGGTGCAAACCACCACCACCTTATTATCCGGATATTTATCTATTTGGCGCAGGTCAATCAGCGTGCGCGGATTAAATTTGATGTAGCCCAGTTCCTTGGCGATTTCCACATTGCTTTTCATGCTAAAACCGCCCAGCGCCACCACCTTGCCGTTTTTTTCGCAGATTTCAATAATTTGTCGGATACGCGAGAGCAAGGAAGAGAAGGTGCCGATAATCATGCGGCCCGGGGCTTTAGTGATAATTTCTTCCAGGTTGGTTTGGATTTCCGCCTCGGAGATTTGGTGACCGGGCGAAGAAGCGTTGGTAGAATCGGACAGCAAAGCGATGACGCCTTTACTGCCGATGCTGGCAATGCGCTGCAAATCCGCGGGCGGTTCGCCGGCCGGCTGATAGTCAAATTTCCAATCGCCCGAATGCACGATAGTGCCTTCCGGGGTATGCACCACCACGCCCATGGAGTCAAAAACATTGTGATTGACGTGGAAAAATTCCAGCTCAAAATGCCCCAGGCGAAGCTTGTCGTCTAATTTAATATTATGGATATTAAGCGGCCTGGTGTTCTTGTAATCCTCTTGGCGTTTTTTAATGATGGCGTTTGTCAGCGGCAGGGCGTAAATGGGCGGATAGCCCAATTCCGGGATGAGGTGGGGGATGCCGCCGATGTGGTCGTAGTGGGCGTGGGTAATAATCACCCCGCGAATATTTTTTTCTTTGCCTTTAAGGTAACTGATGTTGTTAATGATATAATCAATGCCCGGCATGTCTTCCTCGGGGAACTGCAGGCCCATATCAATAATAATAATGTCACCGTCATATTCCATGAGGGTGCAGTTGCGACCCACTTCTTCCAAGCCGCCCAAGACCATGATTTTTAATTTGGTGTCTTCGGTCCGGAAGCGTGAAAAAGAAGGCGCGGGAGTGTTGGCCGGCCGATGGGCGCCGCGATAACCGCGTCGCCGGGTAGTTCGATGTTGTTTGTTGGCTGAAATCATAAATTCTAGATATTTTTAATTGTCATTCCGACGACGAAGGAGGAATCTCTGGCTTAATTTACTATATTTACCAGTAATTGACGGCCAGAGATTCCTCACCCCATGCGAATGGGGATTCGGAATGACAGTGTGTTATGAAGTTAAAATTGTGGGCAAGGAGGGACTCGAACCCTCATGGATTGCTCCATACGCTTCTGAGACGTACGCGTATACCAGTTCCGCCACTTGCCCGTGGGAGTTATTGTTTGTTTTGTTTCCAGCGCCAGGTGGTTTTGGTGTACCAATTGCCAAGGTCGTTGTAACGTTCGGCCGGAGAAAAGACATAACCCACCTCCACGCCTTTGATGTCTTTATTTATCGCCCAGGTGTAGGCCGGGGTGTAAAGAAAAACGGCCGGCAAATCCGCCATTAACAGATCTTGAAATTTTTTGTAAAATTTAATCCGGTCGGTATCGCTACTGGCGCCGCGGGCGTCTTCCAAAATCTTATCGGCCGCGCGGTTAACATATATGGCCAGATTTAAACCCGGGTAATCCACTTGCGAGGAGTGCCAAAAAGCGTACGGATCCGGGTCGCTGCCCATAATTTCTCCGTAAAGCAAAATTTGGTAAGTCCGATTTTTAAAGACATCTTTGGAAATTTGCCGGCTGGGCACGGCTTGAAAATCAATTTTAATCCCGGCCGTCTGCCACATCCGGGCAATAATTTCAGCCACTTTAACATATTCCGGGGTGTCGGCGGTAGTGATAGTGAGCGTTAAAATTTTGTTATTTTTATCTTTGCGATAAAAGAGCTGTTCAGTGTTCATTTCGGCGCGGATGGCCACGGCGATTTTTTCTTTCATTTCTTTAATGGTGCTGGACGCCAACCCCTTCATTTTTTCTTCCTGGCGGATTTTAAAATATTCTTCGGGCGGAATTCTGGTCCATTTTTTATCCAAAAGTTTATTGGCCTCATCCAAATTATAGTTTATTTTTTTAAGGTCCGGATAATAACCGGGCAGGCCTTTAATAAAAGGCGAGTCAACAACTTCACCTTCATCATTAAGGCCATCGCGGACAATTATTTTTTTATTTAAAGCTTGGGTCAGCGCCAGGCGCAAATCAGAATCCTTAAGCAGGGGTTGCTCGTTTTGATTAAAGAAAAGAGCGGTGTATTCCGGCATCCACAACTGGTAAAGGTTTAAGTTTTTGCTGGCGATTTTTTCTTTAAGGTTATGCGGCACGAAACTTAAAGCCGTTACGCTCTGACCGCGTAAGGCCTCCACGGCCTGAGCGTAATCGCCAAAGAATTTAAAGGTTATGGTTTTGAGATAGGGTTTTTTAGCGTAATAATTTTCGTTTCTCCGCAAAACGTAGGTTTGAATATTGCCCTGATCGTCTTTAATTAATTTGTTAAAAGCCCAAGGCCCGGCGCCAATGGGTTGCAAATTTAATTTGGCCAGTTTAATGCCGGTGGGGGATAGACCGCCCCAAAGATGTTCCGGCAAAATACCCACGGTTAAGGCGTTTAAAAAAGAGACGAAAGGCTCTTTGAGCGTAAAACTGACGGTGTAATCGTCTTGTTTATCCACCGCGACCCCGGCAAAAGAAGCCGCTAAGGGGCTGCCGACTTCGGGATTTTGGATAGTTTCAAAGGTAAAAACCACATCGCTCGCCGTAAATGGTTCGCCATCGGACCAACGCGCGTCCCGACGCAATTTAAGGGTGTAGGTTTTTTTGTCGGGGCTAAGCGTGTAACTGGCGGCCAAATCCGGCGTTAGTTTTTGTTCTTTATTATAGCGGAACAAGCTGGAATAAATTAAAGCGGTTAAATCCGCGTCCACTTCGTTTAAAACGGAAAAAAGCGGGTTAATGGTTTTGGGCGCGCCAATTATAGCCTCATTATATTCGCCGCCAGCCGCCGGTACGGCTATACGGTTGTTAATGAGCCAGGCCGCGCTCCAGGTTAAAACGCTAATCAGCACCAAAAATAACAATAACGAGATAATCTTTTTTTCTTTGTGGTTTAAGAAACGAGGCAAATATTTTAGTTGCGCCCAGGAAGGCCAAAGGACGCGATGCACTTGGCGCATCAATTTCTGGTCAAGGTTATGGACCAAAGGCGCTCCCTTGTCGGAAGTTTTAAATTTGGCAAAAAATTTTGACCCAAGCATGTTAAACGAATAATCTAACCAGCGAAAGACCGAAGAAAATAATAGCCAGAACAATAGTGGCTAAATGAAGAATTTTATCCACGCCTCTTTTAGTGCTGTAAATATTGCTGGAACCGCCAAAAACTCCGGATAAACCCGATCCTTTTTGTTGGAGAAGTATAATAATTACCAATAAAACAGCTAAAAGTGTTTGACTTACATTAAAGAAGGTTTCTTGCATAGAGAGGCATAAATACGTGATTCATTATATCATAAGGGGGTTTGGTTGTCAACTATTGATTATTTTTGATTTATGGTATAATATAATCAAGTTTTAAAAGTTCAAAAAGTTAATTATGGCGGAAGTCTTTCTTAAAAAACCGAGTTGGTATCAAACTTGGTGGGGCGTGGCGCTGGCGGCCGCGGGAGTTTTGGCGTTGGCCGTGGTTTTTTTACTGGGTTTTTTAGTTACTAAATATTGGCGGCAGATTAAACAGGGGGAGGGCGAGGCGCTTAAAAAGGAGATTTTCGGCCAAATCAAACCACCCATGGATCTGGCCGCCCAGGAGGAACTCAAATTAAAAAGGCGGGAGCTGGAAAGCGAGCGCGAGCCTTTTTTGGGCAATCCCAACGCCCCAGTGGTGATCGTGGAATTTATTGATTTTAAATGTCCGCATACGTTGGTTGAGGAGCCGGTCATAAAAAAAATGATGCAAAAATACGGTTACAAAATCAAGCTTATTGTCCGCGATTTTCCGGTGGAGTCGCGTTACGCCGGCACCTCTAAATTTTCCGAGTTCGCTTTTTGCGCGGCCGAACAGGATAAGTATTGGACCCTGCACGATTTTCTTTTTGACCGGCAGTCAGAACTACCAGCCGAGCTCTCGGACCAGCTGGTGGACGAAATTTCCTCGGAGATCGGTTTGAAGAGCGCCCTGATTAAAACCTGTTTGAGTTCCGGTCGCGCCAAAATAGGTGTTAATAGCGATTACGCCGTGGGTTTTAAGTATGGCGTGCCAGGTACTCCCACTTTTTTTGTAAATGGCGAGAAGGCGGCCGGGACGGTGCCGTGGGAAACGTGGGATGGATATCTTAAGAATTTTTAAAATTATTTTATGTCTTTTAAAAAAATTGCGTCAGTTATATTTTTAGCAGGATTACTCTGGCCAGCCGTTCTTCTGGCGGCCGCGATCGATGCCGCGCCGGCGGCCAATGTGCTTTGTTGGGATAAAAAAGACTGCCTTGAAGCCAGGGCGCTGATGATGGCCGGTTCCAGCCAAAAAGACATTGAAGACGGCTGGGTGCAAGAAACGCCCTGCATTGGCGGGTCTGGCGGTAAACAGTGGGGCAAGTGTTTGGCCGCCGGACGCACGGTAACGGAAATTTCTTTTGGCGGGCAAACTACCTTCGCCCACATGGGCGAATTTATTATCGTTGTTTATAATTACGCCTTGCGGATCGCTTCCATTTTAGCGGTGGTGATGATTATTGTGGCCGGAATACAGTGGGTAACCTCCGGCGGCAACTCCGAGTCCATAACCAGCGCCAAAAAACGCATTGCCGGCGCGATGATGGGGTTATTTATAGCGTTTCTGTCCTATTTTATCTTGCAGGCCATTAATCCATCCTTATTATCTTTGCGTTTGCCCCAGGTTTGGATGATTAAGACCATTAAATTACCCCCGGAATTTTGTATTGACAAATTAGAGCCTGGTAAGGGAGCGTTACCGCCCCATGCTCGGGTGGGCGAACAGGGTGACACGGTTAAAACCGACGCCACTACTAAATATGACAAGACCATGCCGGAGGCTTTTTTATGTGGTAGCCAGTTTTTACCGCCTGACAGCGCCCAGGTTTGTTATGGGCATTTTTGTGGTGATGGCACGAGACAGGTTTGTACCAAGTTTGGCGAGGATAAAAAGAAGCCCTATGTTTGCCGCGATGGCTATTTGGCCGGCAAGATTATGGGTTTTGGTGATACCTTAAAGATAAAAACAGTTGACGGGCCGATTAAACTTTTGGCTTTATGCGCGGATGGGTCGGTTAAAGAGGCGGATAAGATAGCCGACGCTCTTCCGGATATAGACCAAAGTAAAAAACCGCCGCAGTACATTTTTAAAGGCGCGAATCGCCAAGCGTTAAAAGATATCTGTGACTATTTTGGCCCGCCTAAATTTTTTTTAGCGGCCGAAGTTAATGATGAAGGTGGGGGGACGGGCAAAGTGAAGGAAGGCACGGTGTTTTCTTCTGGTTGTGATGACTGGTACGCGATTGGCCGGGCCGGCAAGGGATCCCACGAATGCAGTGTAAATTTGGCCAAGGTAGCTAATCGTCTGACCAACGCCTTTCCCGGCGTTGACTGTAAAACTAAATTTGATTTGGGCGGTTGTTCCTGCGCTTTTACCGCTTACACCGATATGACCGGAGAGTTATATGAAAATAAAGGTTCAGATGGTTATTTTATCACGGCGGAAGAATTGAACCGGGGTTTTATTTGCGACTTAAACATCAACCGAAGTGAATTTCCGTC
>JBBUBK010000066.1:8153-9859 GCA_038058265.1 Patescibacteria group bacterium | reverse complement strand
TGTATGGTAGAGAGCACTTCTTGCGGGGGTGGCACCAGTTTGTTGCCTTCAGCGCAGAAAGCGCTGGAGCCGGTGCCTATGCGTAATTTAAGATAGTTTATGACTGATAAAATCATCATCAAAGGAGCCAGGGTGCACAATCTAAAGAATATTAATTTGGAAATTCCCAAAAACAAGCTCGTGGTTATCACGGGCTTGTCTGGTTCTGGCAAGTCCAGCCTGGCTTTTGATACCATTTACGCCGAGGGGCAGAGGCGTTATGCCGAGAGTTTGTCTTCTTACGCTCGGCAGTTTATGGATGTGCAGGGCAAGCCGGATGTGGATTCCATTGGCGGACTTTCGCCCACGATCGCCATTGATCAGAGGATGTCGGTGCAAAATCCGCGTTCCACCGTGGGCACGGTCACGGAAATTTATGATTATCTGCGTTTGCTTTTTGCCCGCGCCGGCGAACAGTATTGCCCGGATTGCCAGGTAAAAGTCTCGGCCTATTCCGTAGGCGAGATTACCGAAGCGGTGCGGCGTTTGGCTCGCCAAAGCAAAGAGGTGTTGGTTTTTTCACCCCTCTCGCGCCAGGAAAAGGTGGAACCAAAGGTATTGTTAACCAAAGTGGAACAGTCCGGTTTTGAATGGGCGCGGGTGAACGGCGAGCTTTTAAAAATTAACGAACTGGCGGATTACAAATTTGACCGCCATAAAAAATATGACGCGGAACTTTTGACCGGTAAAATTATTGACATTAAAAAACAAAATCCTTCGGCCATGGTGGAGACGGCCGCGGATTTAAGCAATGGCCTGGTAATTGTTTCGGCCGACGGTCAAGACGAAGTTTTTTCCACTTCCGGCCTTTGCCCGCGCTGCGGAAAAATTATGCCTACCCTGGATATTCGCAGTTTTAGTTTTAACAGTCCTTATGGCGCCTGCCCGCGTTGCACCGGCCTCGGCATTACCATGGAAGTGGATCAGGGCCTGGTTATTCCTAACCCCCGGCTAACTTTGGCCGAAGGCGCGATTCAGCCCTGGATGCGCATTACCGGCAATCAGAATTGGTACCAAAAAATATTAAACGCGGTGGCCGAACAACATAATTTTTCCGTTAATCTACCGGTCATGGATCTGCCGGCGCAAAATTTGGATTTAATTTTATACGGCACAGGCGAGGAGACTTACGAAGTGGACGGCAAAAAAACCACTTTTCTGGGCGTGATTCCCGATTTAATGCAGCGTCATTTGGAAACCTCTTCGGATTATGTGCGGCGCGAGATTGAACAATACATGCGGGAAAAGGTGTGCCCGGTCTGCCAGGGCAAGCGCTTGCGCCGCGAGTCGCTGGCCGTGCGCCTCGGCGATTATACCATCGCCGAAATTTCCGGCATGAGCGTGGAAGAAAATAAGCTCACCTTAAAAGAAAAATTAATCCCGAGTACTCGGGACAAAACCCAAAACAGCAAGTTAAAAATCATGGAGCCGATTGTTAAAGAGATTGTCCAGCGTTTGGATAATTTGGATAAAGTCGGTTTGAGTTATTTGAGTTTGGACCGTTCCATGAACACGCTCTCGGGCGGCGAAGCCACCCGGGTGCGTTTGGCTAGCCAACTTTCCACCGGTTTAACCGGCGTGATTTATATTTTGGATGAGCCTTCGGTGGGGCTCCACCCGCGTGATAATGAAAAATTAATTGAAACTTTAAGATATTTGCGTGATTT
>JBBUBK010000066.1:6158-8053 GCA_038058265.1 Patescibacteria group bacterium | reverse complement strand
TCCATTGTGGGCGCCAACGCTTTCAATCTCAAAAATGTTGACGTGGAGATTCCTTTGGGTAATTTGGTTTGCGTGACCGGCGTTTCCGGTTCAGGCAAATCCACCTTGGTCATAGATATTTTAAGCCGGGCTTTGGCCAAGCATTTTTACCGAGCCAAAGAAGAGCCGGGCGCGCACAAGAGTATTAAAGGCCTGTCCAATATTGATAAGGTTATTACCATTGACCAAAGCCCCATTGGCCGCACCCCGCGCTCCAACCCGGCCACTTACACCGGCGTCTTTACGCTTATTCGCGACCTGTTTTCTGCTCTGCCCGAATCCAAGATGCGCGGCTATGATGCCGGCAAATTTAGTTTTAACGTTAAAGGCGGCGGCCGGTGCGAGGCCTGCGCCGGCGAGGGCTATATCCGCATCCCAATGCAATTTTTGGCCGATGTTTTCGTCACCTGCAACGAGTGCAACGGTTCGCGCTACAACCAGGAAGCCTTGGAAGTGCACTATCACACCAAAAACATCGCCGATGTGCTGGCCATGAGTGTGGAAGAGGCCTACAAATTTTTTAACCAAGTGCCGGCGCTGGCGGAAAAACTTAGCGTCTTGCGCGAGGTGGGGTTGGGTTATGTGGCCTTGGGCCAGCCGGCCACCACTTTATCTGGCGGTGAAGCCCAACGGGTAAAATTAGCCACTGAACTGGCGCGCGCCTCCACCGGCCGCACCCTGTATATTTTGGACGAACCCACCACGGGTCTTCATTTTGAAGACATCCGCCGCTTGTTGGAAGTTTTGTCTCAACTCGTGGCCAAAGGCAACACGGTGCTGATTATTGAACACAATTTAGATGTGATAAATTGCGCCGATTGGGTGATTGATCTGGGGCCGGAGGGCGGCAAGGGCGGGGGAGAGATAATCGCCGTGGGCACGCCGGAGGATATTATGAAGAGCAAGCGAAGCTGGACCGGCAAATTTCTAAAGAATAAATAAAAAATCTCCCGAGTACTCGGGAGATTTTTTATTTATTTTCTTTTTTCTTTCATCTTGCGTTTAAAGTCTTTATCGCGCAAATAGTTTAGTTTGGCTCGGCGCACTTGGAGCGTGCGGACCGTTTCAATTTTGGCCACCACCGGCGAGTAGATGGGGAAAATCTTTTCCACGCCCACGCCTTCGGATATTTTGCGCACCGTAATCGTGGCGCCCGGCTCATCGCCGTGCCTGGCCGCGATGATTGTACCTTCATAAATCTGGATCCGTTCTTTTTCTTCGCCCTTGGTGTTCAGTTCCTTAATTTTTTGGTGTACCTTTACGATCATACCCGGTTTGTAGATCGGTTTGGTAGTTTGTTGGTTCAAAGCGGCTTCGATCATAGGTCAAAAATAGGATTGATTTAAGTGTTAAAATTATAGCGCAAAGTCTATTTTTTGTCAATAAGCGGCTCAATAATTTGAGCTATTTTATCTATAGTTTCGTTTAATTTGCCCTCGGCGTTAATTATCTTATAATCATAGTCCGCGGAGGCCAAAATTTCTTTTTGGGCTATGGCCAGCCGTTCTTTGATGAGCTCCGCCGTAATTCCGCCCCGTTTTTCAATGCGTTTTTTTAAGATTTCCAAGTTTTCCGGCAAAAGAAAGACAGAGAGGTTAGGGATGCCGGCTTTGTCCAAGTTGTGTTTGCCGTTGACTTCAATTTGGGTCAGCACCAGGTCGTATTTTTTTAACGCTTCGGCCAGGTGCTTGGTTTGCGTGCCGTAGTAGTTTTCGGCGTAAAAATTATATTCCGCGAAATCTCCGGCCTTTATTTTTTTAACGAACTCGTCCTGGGAAATAAAATAATAATCTTTGCCCTCCACGTTGCTCGGGCGCAAGGGTCGGCTGGTGGTGGTGACCAAGCGGGCGGAATTA
>JBBUBK010000066.1:3872-6058 GCA_038058265.1 Patescibacteria group bacterium | reverse complement strand
TCAAACATTTTTTGCGTCCTGGCCACCACCATCAGCCCCGAAGCGTCTTTGTCCAGCCGATGTACAATGCCCGGCCGTTTGGGATCATCGCCGATTTTCTTAAGTCCGGGATATTTTTTTAATAAGATTTTAGAAACGGCGTTGGGCTCGTCGGCTTCGGTGGGGTGGGAGAGTAGGCCGGTGGGCTTGTCTACGACGATATAGTCTTTTGTTTCAGCGACTATTTTTAAATTGTCATTCTGATCCGCCCAGGGCGGAGAAGAATCTCTGTCCGTGGTTGTGGCCAGAGATCCTTCGCTTTGCTCAGGATGACAGGTGATTACATTCCCGGTTTTAATCTGGCCGCCGGTTTTTTTAGGCAGTTTTCCATTAACCAAAATTTGGTCGTGGGCAATCATTTTTTGTACCTGGGAACGGCTGATTTTTAACTCGGTGGACAAAAAAACATCCAAACGGGAGTTGGCAGATTCCGGCTGGACGATAATTTTTTTAGGTTTAGTCATAGTGCGCCGGGATGGATTTGAACCATCGACCCCCGCCTTATAAGGGCGGTGCTCTAACCACTGAGCTACCGGCGCAAGCATAATTCACAATATACCACTAATAACGACTTTTTTCAAGAGTTTAGCGAAAATCTCGGTCTTGCCAAAATCCGCTAAAATTGTTAAACTTAAGGCATTGTTGGGCTGTTTAAAGTCTTTACCAGTTGTCATTCCGAACCCATAAGGGGTGAGGAATCTCTGGCTCAATTGTCATGTTGAGCGGTGCGAAACATCTCTGTCTCAATTGGCCAACGGACAGAGATCCTTCACTGTGTTCAGGATGACAAACGACGGCCAGAGATTCCTCCTTCGTCGTCGGAATGACAGTTGAATTTATTATGAATTTAGACACTAAATTATTCTTCAAAATCAACAATTTGGCCCGTTGTAATAAATGGTTGGACCTTTTTGGTTATGCCGGGTCGGAGTGGGCGCTGCCGCTGATGGCCGTGTATTACGCGGCCATGGTTTTAGCCATGTCTTGGGAGAATAAAATGATAGGTTTTTTAATTTTAATCTTTTCGGCCGGGTTGTGGCTCACCGGTTTTGTTTTGGATTTTTGTATTGCTTTAATTGTTAAACGTTCTCGACCGCATGTTACGCATCCCAACAGTAATTTGTTAATCAAACCCATTGCTAACTGGCACTCTTTTCCCTCCGACCATACCATGACCGCTTTTTTAATCTGCTGGCTGGCTTTAATTTTTGGCCTGCCTTGGGCCTGGGTATTTTTTCCGTTCGCTGTTTGGGTGGTTTTTGGCCGGATGTTTGTGGGCGTTCATTATCCCACGGATATTTTGGGCGGTCTAACCATCGCCAGCCTGCTCGCCGGATTGCTGCAGTATATTTTAAAAATGTCTTTACTATGAACGCCATAATTTTGTGCGGCGGGCTCTCCACGCGCTTGGGTGAGATTACCAAAAGCATCCCTAAAGTATTATTAGAAATAAAAAATCGCACAGTGTTGGACTGGCAATTGTTAAAATTAAAAAAAATCGGTGTTAAAGAAGTGGTATTGGCGGCCGGACATTTGTCCGAGGCGCTGCAGCGCGAGATAGGCGGGGAGCGCGATGGCTTAAAAATTATTTACGCCGTAGAGCCGGAACGTTTGGGCACGGGCGGAGCCATAAAATTTGCCTGGCAATTTTTAACTAACCCCAATGGTCCGACCATTGTTTTGAATGGCGATATTTTAACCACGGTGGATATTACCGAAATGTTAAAATTTTTAAAGCCAAAGAGCGACGGAGTTATCTTGGGGTCGTTGGTACCGGACGCTGCCGCCTATGGCACGCTGGAATACGACCAAAATTACCGCTTGTTAAAATTTAAAGAAAAAGAGGGTCAGCATGTTAGCGGATTTATCAATGGCGGTTTCTATATTTTTAATCCGCATGTCGCCAAACATTTTCCCACGGCCGCGGCTTTTAGCGTGGAGTATGATGTCTTTCCCAAAATGGAAGAGCTGGACGTGTACGAGTCCGATAAGCCCTGGATTGATATCGGTTTGCCGGAACGGCTCGCCTGGGCCAGGGAAAATTGGCAGGAAGCATAGGTCTAACTTATGTCTTTAAATAAAAAAATAACCATAATTTCCCTTTTGATTTTGTTGGCCATTCCAGTGGGCAGTTTTTGGTATTTCCG
>JBBUBK010000066.1:0-3772 GCA_038058265.1 Patescibacteria group bacterium | reverse complement strand
GATTCCAGCGTGCATTACGCTGTTAACCGAACTGGCACCGTGTTTACCACATCCAAGGAGCGTCAAGTTGATTCTCTTTACAATACTTACAAATATCCTGGATTGCCCCTGGGGCCTATTAGCAATCCGGGCCTCTTGGCCATTAAAGCCGCGCTTTATCCGTCCCCGAATAATTATTGGTATTTTTTAAGCGACGAAGAAGGTAAAATTCATTACGCGCGCACTTTGGAAGAACATAATTTAAATAAGGCCAAGTATTTGCGGTAAATGTTCACATAACACATAGCACATAACATATGATCGGCGATTTGTTACGTGATACGTGTTACGTGATACGTGTTTATGCTTACAAGTAAATTCAATTACAACCTTCCCCAAGCCCTCATCGCCCAGGAGCCGGCTATGCCGCGGGACAGCTCGCGTCTTTTGGTAGTAGATAAAAAAAGCAAACAATTTGAGCATAAGCATTTTTACGATTTGGCCGATTATTTAAAACCCGGCGACTTGCTGGTTTGGAATAATACCAAAGTTTTTAAAGCGCGTTTGCGCGGGGTAATTGAACTGGATCAAACCACCGATGATATTCCGGGGGAGAGGCCCAGCTCCAATAAAATTTTAAATGTTAAGCCAGTGGAAATATTTTTGGTTAGGCCCATGGAAAATTTGGGGGTGTGGAAGGTGCTGGCGAGACCCGCTAAAAAACTCCGGTTGGGCATGCGGGTGCGTTTCGCGCCGGATTTTAGCGCCGAGATTATTTTTAAAGAAGCGGACGGCACAGTGCTGGTGCAATTTAACGAAAACGATTTATCCGTGCGCGCCAAAGCCAATAAATACGGCGAGGTGCCCACGCCGCCTTACATTAAAAAATACCCCTCCCTTTATCCCTCCACTAATAGGGGAGGGGCAAGGGGTGGGGTAGATTTGGAACAGGCCTACCAGACGATTTACGCCAAACACGAGGGGTCGGTGGCCGCGCCCACGGCCGGGTTTCATTTTACCCCGTCTCTAATTAAAAAATTAACCAACATGGGCGTGGGGTTTGCCGAAGTCACGCTACATGTGGGCCTGGGCACTTTTTTGCCGGTTAAAACCCAACAAGTGGAAGAACACCACATGCATAGCGAGTGGACGGAAATAAGCTCCAAAAACGCGGATTTAATCAACGAAGCCAAGGCCGCGGGCCGAAGAATTGTGGCCGTGGGCACCACCACCGTGCGCGCGCTGGAAGGTGTGGCCGAAAAGGGTCAGGTGCGGGCGTATTCGGATGATCTTAATTTGTTTATTTTACCCGGGTTTAAATTTAAAATCGTGGACGCGCTAATTACCAACTTTCACCTGCCCGAATCTACACTTTTAATGTTGGTAGCCGCATTTATGGGAGACAGAGAGTTTGCTTTAAAATGTTATGAAGAAGCGGTAAAAGAAAAATACAGGTTTTACAGTTTCGGCGACGCGATGCTTATAATTTAATCGGATTGAAGTTGGTATCGGTGTCGTAGTAGTCCACTTCTTCTTTTTTCTTAAGGAAGGCTGTAAGTCGGTAGGTGAGCGGCAATAGTATTACTTCAATTAAAATTTTAAAGATATAATTGGAAATCCAGATAATCCAGATTAAGTTCCAGGGCAGAACGCCGGCAAAGGCGATGGTTAAAAAAATAGTAGTGTCAAAAAATTCACCCACCAACGTGGAGCCAATGGCCCGCAGCCAAAAATATTTGCCTGCGGTTTTTATTTTTAATTTGGCCAGGATATAGCTGTTTATAAATTCGCCTACCAAATAGGCCACGACACTCGCGGCCACAATGCGGGGCACAACGCCCACCACGCTGGCAAAGGCCTCTTGGCCGGTCCAGTCCAAGGCCGGGGGGAGCTTGGTCACCAAAGCAAAAATTAACACGGTAATAAAGTTCATGGCAAAGCCGGTCCAAATTACCCGGCGTGAGCGGGCGTAGCCGTAAACTTCCGTTAAAATATCGCCAAAAATGTAAGAAAGCGGGAAAAGAATGGTTCCGCCGTCAAAACTAAAAGGCCCGAGCGACAATATTTTAACGCTGGTGATGTTGCTAACAATTAACACCGTGACAAACGAAGCGGTAATGAGGTCCAAGTATTTGAATTTCATAATAGGGGATTATATAGATAATTTGGAAGAAGGTCAAATTATATGGTATAATATAAGTCTTATTCGCCTTCCCCTTTATCAATTATGCAAAAAATTTTTATCCAACCGCCGCATGACGACTCGTTGACCTCGCAATTGGTATGTCTTTATAATTCGTTTAAAGGCCTCCCGTTTAATGAACCGCGAAATTTTGATATTTCCAGTATTAGCTGGTTTTATCCTTTGTTGGTTTTACCAATAAGCGCGCATGTGAATTGTTTTGCCAGTCAATTTATCAAAAATGAAAATAACCCCAATCATTCGTATTTAAACGCGATTAGTTTTCCGCAAGGGGTAGATACTGTTTCCGTTTTTCAACAACAAATTCAAGCCCATAAAAATTTTATTCCCATAAGTACTCTTAAAAAAGATAAAGGCGCGGACCGGGAGAGACTGGAATCATTGTTTTCCCAAATGGTCTATAAAATTTTGGGTTCTATTTCCGGCGCTCAAAATGCCGTTCATTATCCGATTACGGAAATAGTTACTAATATCTTTGATCACAGCCAGCAGGATCAGGGCTTTATTTTTGGACAGTTTTATCCTAAAAAGAATTACTTGGATATCTGCATAGTTGATTGCGGCCGTGGTCTATCCAAAGCGTACGCGGATGAAAAAAATTTAAAATTATCCGATGTCGATTCTATTATTGAGGTCTTGAAAGGGCATTCCACTAAGCCGAGCGTAGAACGAGGTTATGGGGTGAGGACATCTAAACGAGTTATTTGTGAATGTTTGGGCGGGGAATTTATTTTGTTATCCGGTTCGGCCGCCTTTATTGCCACCGGGAAAAAAGAAAAGGTGGTTGATTTACCGGAATTTTATTGGCAGGGCGTGGTGGTGGCCTACAGAATACCAAAGCCGGTCGGGGCGATGGATATTAGCCAATATTTGGAATAGTTGGCAATATTTGGTATAATATATCTATGAAAAAAACAAACAAAAAAGTAATCAATGTAGCCAAAATTTTGGCCCCGATTGTCGGTTCCAGGGATCTGATGTCGGTTTTGGCCGAAGCCATTAATAAAGCCGACGCGAAATCGGTAGATTTGGATTTTAGAGAGGTGGAATTTGTGTCGCGTTCCGCCGCTCATGCTTTGCTTTTAATGAAAGAGGATTTGCAAAGAAAATGGCTTAATAAAAAATATATCGCTTTCGTTAATGCCAGTAAAAATGTGCAAGAAATGTTTAGAGTGGTAGCCAGTAATAGGGCCGTGCCAAAGCTAAATAATTTAGATATAAAAATAGAAAAAACGGATATTAAATCTCTGGCCAAGTGTTCGTGTTAAAAAAATGGAAAACTCGCAAAAGGCGGGTTTTTTCCGCCCTGTGGATAACTCTCTCTCTCTCTCTCTCTCTCTCTCTCTCTGTTTAACCCTCTTACTGGGATTATCTTTGGTTGGAGTGAAATTCGCCCACGCCAACCCCGCTTCTGGCTTGGATAATTTGGTGGCGTCTACATATTTGGGCGCGAGCGGCGCCGAACGGGGCAGTAATTTAGCTCAAGATTCCCTCGGTAATCTTTTTGTATTGGGCTACACCACCTTAACCAATGACTTCCCCACCACCACCGGGGCTTACCAGGGGGCCAATGCGGGTGGAACTTATGAC